>JBIKTK010000293.1:0-2648 GCA_044348125.1 Flavobacteriales bacterium
AGGTGAAGTTCTCCAACCCCAGGGTGTCCAGCAATTCACTGCCATGGGATAAGATTTTGAGGCCCAACTCACTGCGCGTTGGGTCCTTGACATATAGTCCCTGATGCAAGGCCAAATTGAATCCATCCATGGTACGAACCGTAGTTACACCCTGCAAAAATGATAGTTTTGCTATCAAACATCGCGGGTTAAACTCACAAAAACTCCCAACGTCGGGCAGTTGGATTCTGCGAACTTTGTGTCATGCGTTATTTCGTTCCGGTTTTGCTGCTGTTGGCAGCGAATGTGTTCATGACGTTCGCTTGGTATGGGCATCTGAAATGGTTGCCCAGCCAGGGTGCAGGTTGGCGAGTTTTGCTCACGGCGGTGCTGTTGAGTTGGGGTTTGGCCTTTTTCGAATACACCTTGCAGGTACCGGCGAACCGGCTGGGTTTCCAAGGCCACGGGGGGCCGTTCTCGCTGCTCCAACTCAAGGTGCTGCAAGAGGTGGTGACCTTGGTGGTGTTCCTGGCTGTGAGCCGGTGGTGGTTCAAGGATGCCCCGCTGGGTCTCAACCAATGGATGGGATTGCTTTTTCTGGTGGCCGCGGTGTATTTCATTTTCCGGGATTCCGCGTGATCCGGGGCTTTGATGTGCACAGGGAGAAATAACATGGATTTTTTGGAGTTCCGGAGGCTCGCCCTACATTTGCGCCGTCTGTGCTGAAAAATTGACTAGCAACACACCAACCTGATTCCCATGAAGAAGTTGTTTGCCCTCCTCGCCCTGGCAGGGCTGGTTTTGGTCAGTGCCCCCGAAGTGGCCTGGTCCCAGGATTCACCAACCTCCAATGCCGTCACTGCAGATGCAGGGGGTGCAGTGGATACTACGGCTACGGATACCACGGCGGTGGATGCTGCTGCTGCTTCAGACGCTGCAGGGGCAGGTGAATCGGAGGAAGGAAGCCGCGAAGTGGTGAGCTTTCACCAGGAGGTAAAGCGTCTGTTCATCGAGGGCGGCGCCGTTTTCATGTCCTTCGTTCTCATTTGTTTCATCTTGGGTCTCGCTTTGGCCATCGAGCGCATCATCTATCTGAACATGGCCACCACCAACACATCGAAGTTGGTGAACAACATCGAGAAGGCGTTGGGAAAGGGGGGAATGAATGCTGCCAAGGAGGTTTGTCGGAACACCCGGGGACCGGTAGCATCCATCTTCTACCAAGGATTGGATCGTTCCTCAGGATCCTATGAAGAAGTGGCCAAGGCTGTGGAGGATTACGGCTCCGTGGAAGCCTCGAAGTTGGAGCGCGGCCTCTCTTGGTTGTCGTTGTTCATTGCACTCGCCCCGATGTTGGGCTTCATGGGAACGGTTATCGGTATGATCCAGGCCTTCGACAAGATTGCGGAGGCGAACACCATCAACGCGTCGATTGTGGCTGGAGGTATCAAGGTCGCATTGATCACGACGGTGGGGGGTCTGATTGTCGCCATGATTTTGCAGGTTTTCTACAACTACATCCTGTCTAAGATTGACAGCATCGTTCTGGACATGGAAGAAGCTTCCATGGATTTGGTCGATTTGTTGTACAAGCACAATCTGCAGGGTAAGTAATTCCCTCAGACCGGAAAATCTCGAGTCATGGGAGACAAAGTAATCAGTATGGGTCTTTCCGCATTGCGGATTGGCATCATCGCCTTGGGTACCATTTTCACCTTGCTCATTGTACAGAATTCCGTGGCGGAAGAGTCTGTGGTGGAGGGAGAGGCAAATTATGGTGGCTACTTGGACATGTTGTTGAACATGTTGTACGCCGTGGGCATTGCAGCAGCTGCGGCAGCGGTGTTGTTTGGTATCTACCAGTTCTTTGCCAATGTGCGCAAGAATTTGCCAACTCTGGCGGGCATTTCGGTTTTCCTATTGCTTGGAGTCATCGGGTTTTACGGGTTGGCTGATGCAGCAAAGGAACCCTACGAACTGGCCGGGATGATGGTAACCCCTGAAGATGATTTGTTGGCAGATGGTGGATTGTACTGGTCCTATCTGCTGAGTGGCGTTTCCGTTTTGGCGGTGCTCGTGGCGGAGATTACTCGGCTGTTCAAGTAAGCGCAATGGCACGTCGCGAACTCCAGGAAATCAATGCAGGGTCCATGGCGGACATTGCATTCCTTCTGTTGATTTTTTGGTTGGTGACCACCACCATCGATTCGGACGAGGGAATCAAGCGACAGTTGCCACCTCCGGTTCCACCGGATGTGGATGTCCCGCAGGCGAAGGAACAAAACGTGTTCAACGTGAAAGTAAACTTCCTCGATCTTTTGTTGGTGGAAGGGGAACCTTTGGATTTGGGCGAACTCAAAAACAAGGCAAAGAACTTTCTCATCGCTACAGGGGACGGCATCATGTCTCACAAGGTGGGTCGGGATGAGGTCCCAGCCAACCGCGAAATGGAGTTCTCCACCTCAGCGGGTGGCAAGGTGAATGGTTTGTATCCGGAAAGGGTCTGGGTTCGGAAGGGGGAAGTGAATGCGAAAGTTGCGGAATACAAAAGCTTGGTGGCATCTGCTCCTGAGAAGGACAAGAAGGCATACCAAGCGGTCTTGGATGTTTGGCTCGAGAAGAAGATTGCCATTGAATTGCTGGGAAGCGATTTCAAAGAATTGCCTGCC
>JBIKTK010000294.1:0-2647 GCA_044348125.1 Flavobacteriales bacterium
GCAGCCTTCCCGGTTCCGCATGTAAGGCCCGCCCCATGGGTAGGGGCTCAAGTCCAGACCACCCCGGGCAGCGAACTCCCATTCCGCTTCTGAAGGGAGTCGGAACTTCTGAATGAAGGTCTCACCCTGGCTCGTACGCCATTCGTTCATGATCTGGGTCCGCCATGCATTGAAAGCCTTTGCTTGGCTCCATGTAACCCCCACCACAGGATAGTCATCGTATGCAGGGTGCCAGAAGTAAGCCTCGGTGTTGGGCTCATTGTATCCGTAGGTGAAGTCGCGCACCCACACCAAGGTATCCGGGTAGACGTTGATGGTCTCCTCGATGACAAACTGTGAACGGTCGCTGTGCCCTTTGATGGAGTGCAATTGGTTGAGGCTGTTCAATTCCCCATACTCTTCGTCCCGTTCGGTGGTCGCAGCGGCATCGAAGTTGATCCACCAGTAGCGGTAGTTCAACTTCCGCGTATCCACCTCCATGCGGTTGTAGAAACGGTCTGAACCCTGCAGGAAGTACTCGTCATACAACAGGTCAAAAACATCCTCGCTCTCCCAATCGATTTCGGTCTCCCAGTTCAGGATGTAGCCTTTGTCGATGAAACGGTCCAGTTCCCGACCGCTGGCATCCTCTGCGATGTAGAATGCCTCCTGGTCGTCCTCTGCGAGGGTGTTCCGGAACAGCGAATCCCGAACGTAGTAAACGAACTGTCTGTACTCGTTGTTGGAGATCTCGTGGATGTCGATGTAAAAAGCAGGGATGGTCACCGTCTTCGAACGGGTCGTCATGGCGAAAGGCACATCCTGGTCGCTGGGCCCCATCGTGTAGGATCCCAGGTGGATGTAATTCATTCCGTATGGATTCACGTCCACCCATTGTTCCCGTGGGTAAACACCAACAAGCTCCCCTTGGGGGCCGCTGTAGCAGCCCGTCAAGGCGGCCGCTGCTACCAGAATCAAAAGGATGTTTTTCATGGGGTCTGGCAAGGAATGTTCTGCAGATTCTACGAATTCAAACGTCAAATGGTTCCTTCTTCGTGTGCGACGTGGCAACAACTTAAAGGAAACGGGGGTTTGAGTGCCGATTGGTGATCGGAATCTGTTGGAACTTGAAGCAATAGCTCAGGAAAATCTCGTGGGAACCGGAAGAGTAATTCCGCAATTCAGAGGTCGTCACATCGTAGGAGTAACCCAAGCGGAACACTTGCTTGGAGTAGCTGGTCCGCTGCTGGTCCTCCAAGGCGTACTCAATGCCCACCACCGGGGCAACGGCATCCGACGGACGCCAGGTCAAGCCACCCCAGATCATTTTGTTCCAGAGCACAATGACATTGAGGTCCACGATGGTGGCATTCAAATCCGACTTCGCCAAGACATTGGACCGCAAGACGAGGTAATCACCGTCGATGGGGTAATCGTATCCCCCCATCGCGTAAAAGTGGCGTGTAGGCTGGATGCTGAGGGAGGCCAATTCCATCTCGGCCAAATGCGTCGCGGACAATCCGGCGTAGAAAGATCCGGGTTTGCGCAGCATGACACCGAAATCCACGTCGTACGCGCTTCCGCTCACCTTTTGGTTGGGGATCGCGTTGTCCAACGTGTAGTCGTCGATGGCAATCCACTGGTTGCCAATGGTTTTGTTGAACATCGAAACCGCAATACCTGCAGACAAGATGGCACCGTTGGAGAAGGGCTCCAAGTGATAGGCATAGCCCAACCGCGCCATGTTGTTCGTCTCCTGACCCAAGGCGTCGTTGTAGAAGGAGAGGGCCAAACCGCCCCGCAACTGCTCCACAAAAGTGTGGGCGTTGAGCAACGAGGTGTTCGGGTCCCGGTCGAGGCCGTTCCACTGGTTGCGGTACAACCCGGATACGCACGTGAGTTCACTGCTGCCCGCAACCGCCGGATTGAAGGAGACCGGCTCCATGAACCATTGCGTGTATTGGGGGTCTTGCTGCGCCATGGCGCTCCAACCCATCCCGGTCAGGCAGAGAGCAAAAAATGCGATGCGAATCATGCTATAAGATTGAATCACAATGGTTTAACTTGAACGTACCCTCCTTCAAGGTCTGCTAATATAGAGAAATTCACAAACCTGTTATGAAAAGATTGTAAACTTTCTTGGGAAAGGGCGAGGCAACCTTTCCGACTGGACTCCGTCTTCATGGGTTGGGTCGGTTGGGTTTAGCCTAGCTTTTGGAAGACCCGCCACCACCTTTCGGGCAGTTCGCCGCGCATGGCTTCCTCGTAGGTCGCGTAATCGCAGCTCACGAGCAGCGTGCGGTCCTCCGCCTTGTCACCGGGGGACGGGAAGGGGACTTCCATCCACCAGCGGTCGGAGCGCGGGCTTTTGTAGAAAACGACTTCGTGCCGGACATCGGGCAAGTCCACGATGTAGCGGGTGTAGTCTTCTTTGGGGCACTTGGGGTAGTCGGAGGGCTGGCTGAAGATGCCGTCTAGTATATGCCAAACCAACTGCGCAGCCAGCATGGCTCCCCGGCCGCGGTCGTCCAAATCCGGGTTGTGCTCGAAGATGCCCACCGCCTTGAGCCGATCGCTCATGCCGGCATAGCGTCCCAGTTGGCAGGCTTGCAGGGCGTCGAGTCCATTGGGGCCGGCTTCGGAGTGGGCGGGATGTTCCGCGGCGCGG
>JBIKTK010000309.1:0-2639 GCA_044348125.1 Flavobacteriales bacterium
AATGCCTACAAGAATGTTTAAATCCACGACTCGCTTAATCTTTACGGAGCTACTACGTTGAACAGCACGTTGGATGTTGATGGTCGCGCAGACTTCAACGAGAATGTCTGGATCGACGGCACGTTGGACGTTGACGGCAACACGACGTTGGACAGCTTGAATGCCTCGAAGCACGTTGATTTCGACGAGACGTTGAACGTTGACGGAAACGCGACCTTCAATGACTTCGTGACCTTCAACGACTCGGCGATGGTTGAGAAGCACCTCCGGGTGAACACCCCGTACATGGATCCGACAAGCGTTTCCATCTCTGTGCGTTCGCAGCCCGAGCTTGAGGTGCGTAACCCTTCTGGTTCGAAGATCTTCCAGGTCGACGGCCACGACGGCAACACCACGATTCAGAACTTGACGGTTCAGAATAGCATGTCGGTGTTGGGCAACTTCACTGCGATGGGAGATATTTCTGGTGATGACATCAATGCCTCTTCGTACATGTCTGCTGGAACTCCGGTGTTTGGAACCACTTGGCCTTCGAACACGGATTGGAACAAAGTCACCCGTAAGGACTACGTGGATTACCACCGCATGGCCCAGACGGATGTTCCGACGGCGTTCAGCTACGATGCATCGCTTTCCGGAATCAACACTGCTGGAAATGTCAATGACGCGGTGTACTACCTGAATGGCAATGTAGTCTTGTATGCTGATAGTGCTACGACTGCAGCGAACGACAGTGCGAACTACACCATCACGGTGAAGGGTGCAAACTTCCAGAACCTGTTGACTTCAATCGGCGGAACGACGGATGTGTCTGCGCAGTTGTGGCTCGAGAACAACTCGGTTGATCTGACGTTCGCTTCGCACCAGTACACAGTTGTTGACGACAACACCATCACCTTCACGGTGGGCTACGGTGACATCGATCCGATGACGGATTGCACGAGCGGTATTGTTCGTCCGACGCTGGCCTTGGGCACGGCAACGGGCGGGTTCCACATGACCGGTCTGCACTTCTTCTTCGACATCGTCGAGTAATTCACAGGTCTAACCCCCAAAAGAGCGAACCATGAAAAAGTTCTTTGCGATTGCGTTGCTGCTCGGGGGGATCTCCCTGGTCGGAAACGAGGCTGCTGCCCAAGCCGAAATGGAACGGCAAGCAATCACCTCGGGATACCACAGCGGAGTTGTGGCCGGTGCAACAGGAAACGCACTTGGTGAGATCAGCGGATCTCTGGGCCAAGTGTTCACCACCACGATTGAGAACGGCGATGGAAGCATCGTCCTGACTCAAGGCTTCCAGCAGATGGCCTTCCGGGTCTGCACGGGAGACGTGAACGGTGACAACGCGGTAGGTACGAACGACCTCCTCGCGATTCTGAGTCTCTACGGAGCCTCGAATCCGACGGTCATCGGAGGATCCCCGAACGGGGGCGCCGAGGACCTGAACGGCGACGGAATGATCGGGACGGCTGACCTGTTGGTGCTCCTGGCTTACTACGGTGAGTTGTGCAACTGACACGCCCCTGAATGACATAAGAAAGGCCCCGCGCGAGCGGGGCCTTTTTTTATGCACTCTGATTTCGCCAGCTTCGACACTTCCCTCAACCTTCCCCCTCAACCTCAACCTGTTCCCTTCGCGGCTCAGCCGCGCCGCCCCTCGGGCGCGAAGCCGCGCCTCACTCCTCCCCCCGCAACGCCCTGAACCTGCGCCGAGCTTCCACGACATGCAAGCTGCCAGGGAATTCGAAGAGGAGGCGCTCGTAGAGGGCCAGGGCGGCATCGCGTTCGCCGAGGAAGTCTTCGCGGAGCACGGCGAGCCGGAAGAGGGCGTCGTCGGCGAGGATGTCGGTGAAGTGGAGGGCGATGATTTCTTCGAGGAAGGGGATGGCGGCGGTGTCGCGGCCTTCGGCGAAGGCGAGTTCTGCCCGGCGCCACAGGATTTCGTCCGCCAGAGCGTGGCCGGGCCAAGCGGCGGACAGCGAATCGAGCAGCGCGCGGGAATCGTCGTAGCGGTGCTGGAGGGCCAGCAAGTCGGCGGAGGCGAAAAGCTCCATCGGCGCCGTGATCGTGTCGAGGGCGAAGTTGTCCGAGATGAGGAGGGACAGGTCGATGGCGTTGTTTGAGATGAGCTTCGAGGTGGACGCTTTGAGGGCGTCGAGCTGGGTTTGGGCCCATTCGAAATCGCCTGTGAAGTAGCTGATGCGCGCGTTGCGGTAGCGAGCCTCGTGCCCGAGCGGATCGTCCTTGTAATCGAGATCCACCTGGCCGTACAGCAACGCCGCGTCCCAAACCTCCCCCGCGAACACATAGATGTCTGCCAGCTCGAGCTTGCACTCCGCCGCCACGCGGTCGTACAGCGCCGGCGTCTCCAGCAGGGCCGTGAGCCGCGCGATGGCCGGGGCCGTCTCGCCGAGCAGGAACGCCTCGAGGTGGGCGAGGTCCCGCACCAGCGACGCCGTTTCTGGGCGCACCCCGAGTTCATCGACCGCCGTGCGGTAGGCGGCCCGGAGGGAGGCAGCGGCGGCGCGGTCGACGGGCCGCGCGGATTCGACGGCGCGCAGCTGCACCTCGAAGGCCTCGGTACGCGCCGTGTAGTAGAACGGGTTGTCGAGACCCTTCGCGGCCACCGCTTCGAAGCA
>JBIKTK010000295.1:0-2638 GCA_044348125.1 Flavobacteriales bacterium
CGTGGCGCTAACGGATATCCACAACACCTCGGCCGCGTGGGAGTTTGTGAAGCTGGCGCCAACCTACGGCATCAAACCCCTGCTGGGCGTCGAGTTTCGGCACTGCGACGCGGTTCGCTTTGTGGCACTGGCCCAAGACTGGGACGGATGGGCGAGCCTTTGTGCCTATTTGAGTGCGCATTCGGCCTCCGGCAAGGCTGTGCCTGCGCGGGCCCCGGAATGGGACCGGATTCAGGTTGTCTACCCTTGGGCCGCCTGGTGCCGCTGGGGCGCAGAGGAGGAGGAGCTGAAGGAATTTGAGTGGATTGGGGTGCGGTGGTGGGAACAAGACGCCGTCCTATGGGCAGCACAAGCCTCGAAAGGAACGGGAATGTGGGTAGAACGGTGCTTGGCTTGGCATGTGGGGACTTTTCGCCACACCGGAGACTGGAATGCACACAGGCTGTTGCGGGCGGTGGATCACAACATCCTGTTGAGCCGACTGGATCCGCACCAAACGGGCGATGCACGGGATGTGATGCGGGCCCAAATCAGCACGCAAATCGTCCATTCGTTCCCCGAAAGCTGGCGAACGCGGGGACGGGAAGTCATGGCGCAATGTACCGCGGTCCTGCCGAAGGCCCCCGAAAGCCAAATCCACCACAACCAACCCACCTACACGGGCACCGAATCTGGAGATGAGGCGTTGATCCAACAACTCTGTGAACAGGGGATGGCTTATCGGTACCCGGCGGACGATCCCGCCACCACCCCCGAACGCCTCGATCAGGTTCGAACGCGCCTCGCACACGAGCTTCAGGTCATCTGCCAACAGCGGTTTCTATCCTACTTCCTCATCAACTGGGACATCACCGATTTTGCAAGGCGACAAGGGTTCTTCTATGTAGGACGGGGGAGCGGTGCGAACAGCTTGGTCGCTTATCTGCTGCGCATCACCGACGTAGATCCCATCGAATTGGATTTGTACTTTGAACGATTCATCAACCTGTACCGCAGCCATCCACCGGACTTCGACATTGACTTCTCTTGGACGGACCGGGAGGCGATGACCGATTACATCTTCCGTCGATTTGAACATGTGGCCTTGGTGGGGGCCTACAGCACCTTTCAATACCGCGCGGCCGTGCGTGAGTTGGGGAAGGTCATGGGGCTCCCAAAGCATGATATCGATGCCTTGGCCCACGGCAAAAACCTAAACCCCGGACCACTAGAGCAGTTGGTGCTGAAGTATGCTCAGCGCCTGCAAGACCACCCCAACAGCCTGACCATCCACGCGTGTGGCATCCTGATTGCCGACCGGCCCATCCACCACTTTTGCGCCACCTTTCTTCCGCCCCGGGGGTATCCGACCACGCAATTCGATATGGTGGTGGCTGAAGATGTGGGGCTGTACAAGTTTGACATCCTTAGCCAACGGGGTTTGGCAAAAATCCGGGACACCCTGGCGCTCATTGCGGACCACGACGCTGCAACGGCAGCCGGCATCGACCTGCATGACTTGCCGCGGTTCAAGGCCGATGCAGGCGTACAACACCTGCTCCGAACCGGCCAAGCCACGGGCTGCTTCTATGTGGAATCTCCCGCCATGCGCATGTTGCTCCGCAAACTCCGTGTCGATGACTATCTGGGTCTGGTAGCCGCGAGCTCGGTGATTCGCCCGGGGGTCGCCCGAAGCGGCATGATGCAGGCCTACATCGAACGGCACCGGAACCCTGAGAAGCGGGGACAGGCCCACCCCGCCTTGCTGGCCCTGATGCCCGAAACCTACGGCGTCATGGTGTACCAGGAGGATGTCATCAAGGTAGCCCACCATTTCGCCGGCATGGACCTGGGAGCGGCTGACGTCTTGCGGCGCGGAATGAGTGGGAAGTTCCGATCCCGAGAGGCCTTTGTGCAGGCGCAGACAGGGTTTATCGAAGGGGCCATTCGGCTGGGCCACGCGCCCGAAGTGGCGACTGAGGTTTGGCGACAGGTGGAGAGCTTTGCTGGCTATGCCTTCGCCAAGGGGCATTCTGCTTCCTATGCCGTCGAAAGCTACCAAAGCCTCTTCCTGAAGGCGCATTGGCCGGGCGCCTACATGACCGCCTGCATCAACAACTTGGGCGGCTTTTATGACACGGAATTCTACGTGCATGAGGCCCGGATGTGGGGAGGCCAAATCGAAGCCCCCTGTGTCAATCAGGGGGGAAACGGGGCCGTTTGGGACGGTGCCTTCAACCGAATCTACTTGGGGTTTCAACTGGTACACGGATTGGAAGAGCGGGGGGTGGCCGCTTGGCTGGAAGCGCGAACGGCGGAAGGTCCCTTCTCCTCGCTGGCCGACTTCATCCGGCGGGTGCCCATGGGGCTGGACTCCCTGTCTCGCATGATCCGAATCGGAGGGTTTCGTTTCACAGGGGCTTCCCAGCAAGCGCTGCTGTGGGAAGCCCATATGCGCCTCGGGCCAGGTAAGAAATCAACGCGGCCCAGGTCGCTCTTCGCCCCGGAACCCCTGAACCACGCATGGCCCGTGGAAGTGTCTGGCCCTTTGGAACAAGCCTTCGACCAACTGGAGCTCTTGGGGTTTCCGCTGGAGGATCCCTTTTCCCTTCTGGCACCTGATGCTGCCGAAAGGGCGGCAGAGGGCATCCCTGCATCC
>JBIKTK010000296.1:0-2636 GCA_044348125.1 Flavobacteriales bacterium
CGTGTTGAAACCAGCTTGTTTCGGCCCCTTCAGACCCCCCACTCGGCCCGCAAGGCGAGGATGCGGGCATCGAGCTCCTGAAGGACCACGCCATAGCCGCGCGCTTCGATTTCACCCGGGGTCGAACATACGGAGAAGTAGAACTTGATCTTGGGCTCTGTTCCGCTGGGACGGGCCGTGATGATGCTGTTGCGTTCCGTCCGAAGCTGCACCACGTTGGAGGCCGGAAGGCCTGTGGGTCGCTCGGTGCCTTGGACGCGATCGAAGCAGATGCCAGCACCAAAATCCCGGACCTCGGTGACCCGCTCCCCGGCGAGGGTGGCAGGAGCATCTTGGCGCAGGGCTTGCATCTGCGCGTCGATGGCGGCCTTGCCCGCCCTTCCTGTCCGCTCGAAAGAAACCAATGCTTCTCGGTACGCCCCGTGGGTTCGGTGGATGCGCTCCAGCATCCCCAGCAGGTCTGTACCCTCCCGGGCAGCCACGTGGGCACATTCGGCCAGGAGGCAGGCGGAGGCCACCGCGTCCTTGTCCCGAACGCGGTCGCCGATCATATAACCGTAACTCTCTTCTCCGCCCACGATGAACTGCGAGGTGCCTTCTCGTTGGCGAATGGCCGATGCAATCCACTTGAAGCCCGTGAGGGTTTCGACGACTTCGACCCCATGGGCTTGGGCGATGGCTCGGATGAGCTCGGAGGTGACGATGGTCTTGGCGACGAAGGGCTGGGCGGGCATGCGGCCCGCCGACCGGGTGGCGCGGAGCACGTAGTCCACGAGCAAGGCGCCGGTTTCGTTGCCGTTGAGCAGGCGGAAACCCGGGGCGCCTTCGGTCGGGCGGGAGGGGTCGGGGACGGCGAGGCCCACCCGGTCGGCGTCGGGGTCCGTGCCCATGACCAGGGCGGCGCCGATGTCCCGAGCGCAGCGGATGGCTTCGGACAGCGCCGCGCCTTCCTCGGGATTGGGGCTGTGGACGGTCGGGAAGGTACCGTCGGGCTGCGCTTGGCTGGCCACGACATGGACCTGGCGGAAACCGGCCTTATGCAGGGCGGGAACGACCGAAACCGCACCTGTGCCGTGCAGGGGCGTGTACACGATCGACAGGTCTGACCCCGATTGCCGGAGTTCTGGATCCATGCACAGGTCCACCACCATGGACCGGTAAGCGCGGTCCACCGCTTCGCCAATGCGCTCAATTTTCGGCGAACCCGGCGCCCGGCGCACCGACGCATGGTCCGTCACCGAACGGACCGAAGCGAGAATGCCCCCGTCTTGGGGGGGCACGATTTGGCCTCCATCCGACCAATACACCTTGTACCCATTGTATTCCTTCGGATTGTGGCTCGCCGTCACCACCACCCCAGCCGTACAACCGAGGTGACGCACCGCAAAGCTCAATTCCGGCGTGGGCCGCAACGCCTCGAACAGGTACACATAGATGCCCGAACCCGCGAACACTTCGGCCACGACCAGGGCAAACTGGGCACTGCGCAACCGCGAATCGTAGGCCACCGCCACCGATGGGCCCGCCCCGGTCCCACCCGAGGCGCCTACCGCCTGAAGGATGTACCGCGCCAAACCCTCCGTCGCCATGGCCACTGTGTAGTCGTTCATCCGGTTGGTCCCCGGCCCCATGAGCCCACGCAATCCCCCCGTCCCAAACTCCAGGTCCGTGTAAAACGCGTCCACCAACGCCTCCCCCCCGTCCGCCAGCAGCGCCTCGACCTCCGCCCGCGTCTCGTCATCAAATGGCGGCTGGGTCCACCGCAGCGCCCGCTCCCGCACCCGTTGCTCCAAATCTTCCATTCTTCCTTCGTTTTCAATCCTTTGAAATCAAATCATCTCCTGTTTCTCCGCGTCGTTCATGCAGGCCAAACACCGCTCCAAGGCTTCCTCCCACCCCAAAGCGGGCGCCCCCCAAACGGCATGCAAGGGCTCCGGATCGAGGTGCGAGTATGCCGGCCGCTGGGCCGGAGTGGGGTACTCCGCCGTGGTGCACGGGGCCAGTGCCGGATGCCAACCCAACCGCGCAAAAATCGCCTGGGCAAATCCATACCACGTGGTCACCCCGCGGTGGCCATAATGCCAGACCCCCGACGGCAGCCGCTCAGGCGCCACGGCCAAATCCAGCAGAAACGATGCAAAGACCACCGCACAGGTCGGGGTGCCGCGTTGGTCATCCACCACCCGCAAAGACACGCCCCGGCGCGCAGCAGCCATCATGGTCCTGAGGAAATTCCGTCCTTCCGCATCATACAACCAAGCCACCCGGAAAATCCAATGCCTCGGCTCCGAACCCGCCGCCCCCGACCCCATCTCCCAGGCCGCCGCTGCGGCTTGCTCCCCCGCCCACTTCGAGGCCCCATACACCCCGAGCGGCCGCGGTGCGTCGCCGACCTGGTAAGGCCGTTCCGAGGTACCGTCGAAGACATAATCCGTGGAGATGTGGACGAAACTGGCCCCTATCTCGCGTGCACACCGGGCCAAGACGCCCGGTGCCTCCGCATTGATGGCCCAAGCCGCTTCCCGATCCTGCTCTGCAGCGTCCACAGCGGTGTAGGCTGCCGCATTGATCACCACATCGGGCAGCCACGCCGCAAAACCCGCACGTACTGCCTCTTCGTCCCGAATATCCAGCTG
>JBIKTK010000297.1:0-2617 GCA_044348125.1 Flavobacteriales bacterium
ACATGTACCGAACGGTTTGCTCGGATTTGAGCGACTTGAGCGATGTGAAGTACGACATGCTGGTTTTTTACAGCCCCAGCGGCATCGAGAGCCTGTTCAAGAATTTCCCGGATTTCGTCCAGGGTGAGACGCGGATCGCCACCTTCGGACCTACGACGCAGCGGGCGGCCCTGGATGCGAGCCTGCGCGTGGATGTAGCTGCCCCGACGCCACAGGCTCCTTCGATGACCATGGCCATTGAGCAATACATCCAGCAGAAATAACTGGGTGAATGCTTTTCAACCTTCCCGGTTGTTGAACCGGAGTTACAGTCTCAAGTCCGGTCGCATTTTCAGCAGCCTCTTTCAGGCCGGGGCCACCACGAAGGCTTTTCCTGTCATCGTCCGTTCCCAATGGTGTGACTTGCCGCAACCCGTTGCCATCCAACTCGGCGTCAGTGTGGGCAAACGCCGCTGGCCCCGGGCCGTGGACCGGAACCGCATCAAGCGGCGAATCCGCGAAGCTTGGCGGCTGGAAAAATCATCCTGGGAAGCAGAGGTGCACCAAGCGAACCGACAACTCGCCGTTGTGCTCATCTTTGTAGGAACCGAGATTCCTGAAGTCAGCACACTCCGCGGAGCCTTGCGCAAGGGCATGGGCAAGTTGCTGGCACAAGCTCGAATGGAGAACCCGACCCCGTGAAGATGAACCCAGAAGCAACGAACGACCTACCGAAGCGACCCGTGATCCGCAGGCGAAGAAAAGCTTGGATTTGGGGGGTCGGTTTGGCCTGCACAACCACCTTGCTCTCCGCAGGACTGGTTCGGGAGAACTACTTCGAGATTGCCAAGCAGCTGGAGATCATGAATGCCTTGTTCCGGGAACTGAACATCTATTACGTCGATGAGCTGCAGCCGGGCAAACTCATGGAAACGGGCATTCACGCCATGCTCGCGGACTTGGACCCGTACACGAATTACTACCCGGAATCCCGCGTCGAGGACCTGCGGTTCATGAGCACGGGCGAGTATGGCGGCATCGGGGCAACCATCGACTTATTCGATGACGAACTGACCATTGTGGAGGTCGTGCCCGGATTCCCGGCAGACAAAGCCGGTCTCAAGCCAGGCGATGTGGTTCTCGAAATCAATGGTCAGAAGCTCAAAGGATTGCCGATGGATTTGGCGGTTGAGAAACTGCAAGGAGCCACCGGTTCTCAGTTGGAAGTCCGCATCCAGCGGCTGGGGAAACCCACTTCGGAGGTATTGAACTTGGTGCGGGAGAAGATCGAATTGCCGGCGGTGCCTTTTGTCGGTGTGGTGGGAGACAAAACCGGTTACGTGGTGCTGGAGTCCTTCACCCGGGGATGTACAGGGGAACTCCGGGTGGCCATCCAGTCCCTGCGGGATTCAGTGGGCATCACCTCCCTGGTCTTGGACCTGCGTGGCAACGGAGGGGGCTTGTTGCAAGAGGCGGTTAGCATGGTGAACTTGTTTGTAGGCAAGGGCAAAGAGGTGGTGTCCACGCGGGGAAAAATCGCGGAGTGGAACAAGAGCTACGCAACCACAGGGCCTGCGCTGTTCGAAGACCTGCCCTTGGTGGTTCTGGTCGACGAAGCCTCAGCCTCTGCCAGCGAAATTGTGGCGGGAACGCTGCAGGATTACGACCGGGCCTTGGTCGTAGGCAGGCAGAGTTTTGGGAAAGGTCTGGTGCAGCAGAACAAGGACCTGGCCTATGGGACCAAAATCAAGGTCACGGTGGCCAAATACTACACCCCCAGTGGACGTTGCATCCAGCGTTTGGACTACGGGGGGGAACGGGTCGATGGCAAGGCTCAGGCCATCCCGGATTCCCTGGTTCGTACCTTCTACACCACCTCGGGTCGGACTGTCCGGGATGGCGTGGGCATCGAGCCCGATGTCACAGTAGACGCTCCGGAATGGGCCCCCGTGGTTTGGCAGTTGATGGATTCGGGGGTGATTTTCCGATTCGCTAACACCCTGGCTGCCGACGTTCCACAGGGCGATTCCACCGATTTCGCCTGCACGGAGGCCCATTGGTCCCGCTTCTTGGACTTCTGCTCCCAACGCAGCCTGACGTCGGTCACCGAAACGGAAAAGCAATGGGAAAACCTGGTGGCCACAGCCCGGGAAGAGGGATTCTTCGCCTTGGATTCCACCGCCTTTCTGCGGCTGGCGCCGTTGGTGAAAGTGGATGTTTTGCGGGATTTGGCCTTGCACAAGAACGACATCATCGCGCTTCTGGAAAGTGAGACCAACGCCCGACTCAAGGGATTCCAAGGCTGGATGGAATGGAATGTCCCGAAGGACAAGGAGCTGCAGGAAGCGCTGCGCTGGCTGAATGGGGGTGAGATGGAGGCCAAACTCCGGGGTCCAGGCAAGCCCCGAGGTAAAAAATGATGCCGAAAGCGCAGCCCCGGAATTTGGTGGTGCTGCAACGCTGCTACGAAGCCTCCGGGATGCTGACCCTGGTCGCCATGCCTTTTTCGAACCTATTGATGTCCTGGGGGGCGATGGCGCTCGCGGCCACCTGGTTGGTGGACCAAGCGATGCAAAGACAGGCTCCTGTCGGCACCGTGGACACAGCCCAACGCCGGGCGAACCGATGGGGGGTGGTG
>JBIKTK010000029.1:0-8313 GCA_044348125.1 Flavobacteriales bacterium
CTGAAAACGTACTTTGTACCAGCAAATGCTCGGCCTGCGGCCGTAATTTGTTGATTTCGAATATTTTTATTGCGGCCTTTTTGAACTTCCAGCGGGGTTTTGGGGTTTATTGCATCAGTTTTCCGGCGCTTGAATCCTTGTTCAACCCAAAACCCTTTGCACATGTTACTGGAATCTCTAGGTGCGGTGGACATCACCAACTACACCGACATCAAAACCATCACGGCATTCACCTTCTTCATCGGCACCATGGCGATGATGGCAGCCGCCGTGTTCTTCTTCTTCCAGATGTGGACCGTGGATCCACAATGGCGGACCTCCATGCTCGTTTCTGGCTTGATCACCTTCATCGCATTTGTACACTACTACTACATGCGCGGATACCAAATGGAGACCGGTGAATCCCCCACATTCTTCCGTTATGTGGATTGGACCCTGACGGTGCCGTTGATGTGTGTGGAGTTCTACCTCATCACCAAAAAAGCGGGTGCCAAGGTGAGCTTGTTGTGGAAACTCATTCTGGCCTCTGTGGTCATGTTGGTCACCGGTTTCTTCGGTGAGACCATTGCGCGGGACCAAAGTGTGTTCTGGGGGGTACTCTCCGGCGCCGCTTACTTCTACATTGCCTACCTCGTGTGGTTCGGTGAGGTGGCAAAACTCGCCCAAGCCGCAGGGCCCCAAGTGGCCAAGGCGACGCGCATCCTCGCTTGGTTCGTCTTTGCAGGCTGGGCCATCTACCCGCTCGGTTACATCTTGGGCACACCCGGAGGCCTCTTCGGCATCCAATTGGTCTCCAATCCCGATGCTGCCGTGGCGGCCATGGACATCGTCTACAACATCGGCGATGCCGTCAACAAGATTGGATTCGGTTTGGTCATCTACGCGCTGGCCACTTCGGAAAAATAAGTTCGGACCTTTCGCGTTGCGAGCCCGGAATCAAAAGGGCCACCCCAGTGTTGGGGTGGCCCTTTTCATGCAACCGAAACGCAACTCGCGCGGTCTAGCATCCGAACTACCTTTGCAACATGCGGATTTTCCTTCTTCTTGGGGCAATGCTGCCCTTGCTGGCAGCTGGCCAAATCGCCATCGACGTCCAACTTCAACTGCTCAATGTGAACGGACCCGTTCCGGTAACTTATACTTGGACCGGAGGCGGCGCGACCAACACCGTAGAATCCTCAACCGACTCGCTCGGATTTGACCAAGTCTACTTGCCGGTCATCGGCTTGTTCAACACAGGCGAGCTCACGGTGTCTTTTGTCAACTGCACAGGCGAGAACACCAGCATCAACGCCACCTTGGTCATCAACCCAGTCGGTGGAAACATCTTGGTGCCCATCACCGGAGACTTCTGCCCAGGCGGAGGCGAAGGCGGCGGTGAAGGCGGTGAAGGCGGTGAAGGTGGTGGCAGTGGCGAAGGTGGAGGTGAAGGCGGCGGAGAAGGCGGAGAAGGCGAAGGCGGCGGTGGTGATCCGACCGGATGTACCGCAGCGTTTTCCACAACCCAAGCCCTGGACGCAGCCGGCAACCCCATCCCCAACGCTGTTTGGGTGGTCCTGGATACCCTTTATGCGAATGGACAATACATGTGGGACTTTGGTGATGAAGGATCCAGCACCGAGTTCCTGCCCTCCCACACCTACAGCGGCTCGGGCCCGTATGTATTGTGCGCATCCGTCACGGTGCCCATTGAGAATGCCTTGTGCACCGCCTACCATTGCGACACCCTCTCCATCGACGAAGCGGGCATGCTTCAGTTCATCAGCGGATTTACGATTCAAGTTGTGGTCGGCAATCCCGGCAACGTGGTCGAAGTCGCATCGTCCGCGGGGGAAATGGCGCCCTGGAACCTCTTCCCAAATCCCGTGGTTGCAGGAACCCCTTTGCATTGGCAGGCCACCGGGGAAAGGGGTGCTGCGCCCCTTCGCCTGGAAGTGATTCATGCCGACGGAGCCATCTCACATGAGACCCTTGGCACAGGAAGCACCAGTGGCTCCCTTTCCACTTCGGGGTGGGCCGCCGGAATGCACGTGGTGCGTTTCATTCAAGGAGAACAAATCGCCATTCGCCGAATCATCGTCCAGTAACCAGCGATTTCGTGCGCAACACAAAAAAAAGGGGCTCCGAAATGGAGCCCTTTTTTTCGTTGGGACGGGGCCGGAGGGAAAATCAGCGGCCCGTCATGTCCGCCGGAACCACCCACCGGTCGTACTCGGCCTCCGTGAGATACCCTGTGGCCAGCGCCGCAGCCCGCAACGTCGTCCCCTCCCGGTGCGCCTTGTTCGCAATCTCTGCCGCCTTGTAGTACCCGATGTGGGGATTCAGCGCCGTGACCAGCATCAAGCTGTTGTTCACCAACTCCTCGATGCGGGCGTAGTTGGGCTCCAAGCCGTCGATGCAATGTGTCGCAAAAGAGACACACGCGTCGCCGATGAGCCGGGCTGACTCCAGGATGTTCCGCGCCATCATCGGCTTGAACACATTGAGCTCGTAATGCCCTTGGGCGCCCCCCACCGCGATGGCCACATCGTTGCCCATGACCTGGGCGCAGACCATCGTTACCGCTTCCGGTTGCGTCGGATTCACCTTGCCCGGCATGATGCTCGACCCCGGTTCATTCGCCGGGATGAGGATCTCGCCAATGCCCGAACGCGGACCCGACGCCAACATCCGAATGTCATGGGCGATCTTGTTCAGCGCCACCGCCAGCTGACGCAAAGCGCCATGCGATTCGACAATGGCATCGTGGCAGGCCAAAGCCTCAAACTTATTGGGTGCCGTCACAAATGGATGTCCCGTCGAGGCCGCGATGTACTCCGCCACCCGAACGGCATATCCCGCAGGGGTGTTGATGCCGGTCCCCACCGCCGTCCCTCCAAGGGCCAGTTCGGAGAGATGGGCCAAGGAATTCCGGAGGGCCTTCAGGCCGTAGTCCAATTGCGCCACATACCCCCCGAGTTCCTGCCCCAGCGTCAACGGCGTGGCATCCATGAGGTGGGTGCGACCGATTTTCACCACGTCCATGTGGGCTTCGGATTTGGCCTTCAAGGCATCCCGCAAGCGCTCCACCCCCGGAATGGTGACCTCCACGATGGCCGTGTAAGCCGCAATGTGCATGGCCGTTGGGAAGGTGTCATTTGAAGACTGCGAGCAGTTGACATCGTCGTTGGGGTGCACCGGCGACTTGCCCACCCCCAGGGCCCCACCGGCCCGGACATGCGCCCGGTTGGAAATGACCTCGTTGACGTTCATGTTCGATTGCGTGCCGGAACCCGTTTGCCAAATGACCAACGGAAACTGGTCCATCCATTCGCCAGCCAGAATCTCCTCGCAAACCGCCACGATGGCGTCCCGTTTCTCGGCATCCAAGGCACCCAGGTCCGCATTCGCCTGAGCTGCCGATTTCTTCAGGTGGGCAAAAGCGCGGATGATTTCCACCGGCATGGAACCCGAAGGCCCGATTCGGAAATTGTTTCGGGAGCGCTCTGTTTGGGCACCCCAATACACATCGGCTGGCACCTGGACCTCGCCGATGGTGTCTTTTTCTACGCGAAATGCAGTCATCCTCAGGATTTTAAATGTCTTGCTTCGCTGTTCCCGCACCGGCCTGCATCAGGAAGGCCTTCAGGAATCCCTCGATCTCCCCGTCCATGACCGCGTCCACGTTGGAGGTCTCATGTCCGGTGCGCACGTCCTTGACCATTTTGTAGGGCTGCATGACGTACGACCGAATTTGGGAGCCCCATTCGATTTTTTTCTTGCCGGCCTCGATCTCCGCGCGGGCTTCGTTTCTTTTCGCCAACTCCATCTCGTACAATTGCGAACGGAGCAATTGCATCGCCTTCTCCTTGTTCTGCAGCTGGGAGCGGGTCTCCGTGTTGTCGATCACGATGCCCGTCGGCGCGTGGCGCAAGCGGACCCCGGTCTCTACCTTGTTCACGTTCTGTCCACCAGCGCCTCCTGAACGGAAGGTGTCCCACGTGATGTCGGAAGGGTTGATCTCGATTTCGATGGAGTCATCCACCAACGGATAGACATATACAGAAACAAAGGAGGTGTGGCGTCGGGCCTGGCTGTCGAAGGGACTGATCCGCACCAAACGATGCACCCCATTCTCTCCTTTGAGCATCCCGAAGGCAAAGGGGCCCTCGAACTCCAACGTGACCTGCTTGATGCCCGCGACGTCCCCCTCTTGCAAATCCAACTCCCGCACCTTGAAGCCCGCCTTGTCCCCGTACATCCGGTACATGCGCATGAGCATCAGCGCCCAGTCACAACTCTCTGTTCCCCCGGCGCCCGAAGTGATCTGCATGATGGCGTTCAGATTGTCCTCCTCGGCACTGAGCATGTTCTTGAATTCCAGCTCTTCAACCGCCTTCTCCGCAGCCCGGAACGCCTCCACAGCATCCTGCTCCGAAGCCTCTCCTGCCTTCGTGAATTCGAGCATCACCTGCGCGTCCTCCACCGCCCCTTCGCAGGCCGCGTAGCTTTCCACCCAGCCTTTCAAGCCCCGCAGCTTCCGCATGACCGCCTCAGCCTCCTTGGGGTGGTTCCAGAAATCTGGATCCTGGGTCTGCTTCTCTTCCTCGGCGATTTCCATGCGTTTTGCATCGACGTTCAGGTACCCTTTCAGGTCCTTGACACGCTGGCGGAGGGACTGGATTTGGTCGATCGTGATCATGGGCGTGCAAAGGTAGGGAATGCCCCCTCAACCCTCCGTATCCCCCGGGGGCGGCAGGTGACGCGCCACGTCGTCCCAACGGAAACCCCGTTGCAGCAGCCACCGGATGTTGCGGCTCCGGTCGCCTTCATCCTGCCAGTTCCGGCGCGCCACGAGGCGTTCCAGCACTCCGTTCCACGTTTCAGGCGGAATGCCCGCACAGTGCGCCCGCACTTCCTCCGATCCATAGCCCTTCGCCCGGAGCGCCGCCCCAATCTTCTCGGGTCCCCAGCCTTTTTGTACCAGATGTGCCCGAATGTAGGATTCCGCAAAGCGCGCCCGGTCCAGGAATCCCTCCTCCACCAACACTGCCACAATGTGCTTTCGTTCCGCCAGAGCCACGCCGCGCTTTTGCAACCTTGTTTCCAAATCTTGCGTAGAGCGCTCCTGAAATGCACACCATCGACGCGCACCCTCCAGCTCTTGGGAGCCAGGTTTCTTTTCCATGGAAAGGGAATTTGGCCTCTAAAATGCGCCCATACAGGCCAAACGTCGATATTTGCGCTCCTTCTTTCAACCGTCACGTTCCAACACACCCCCCCCATGAGGGCTGAGATTTTGAACCGTATCCAGACCCTCCTCCAGCAGGAGGATTTGGAGGCCATCCGCACGGATGTCCGCAGTGCCATCGAGGATTTCCGCGCTTTGACCCGCGATGAAATTCGGAAGCAACGCGAAGCTTGGGCAGAGGCCCATCCCGATCAGAGCGTTCCTTTCGAGTACATCCCGTCTCCGGAGGAAGAGCCTTTCGACGCTTGCTTCCAAGCTTTCAAAGAGCGGGAACGCGCTTGGAGGCAGAACATCGCCGACATCCAGCGCGAAAACCTGGATAAGAAACTGGGCATGTTAGACCGGTTGCGGAAGACCATCCAAGAAGAGGAGAACATCGGTGCCGCTTTTGCGGTCTTCAATGAGGTCCGGGAACAGTGGGATCAGGTAGGCGAGGTTCCGGGCGACCGGCACAAAGAAGTTCACGACCAGTACTACCGGTTGCGGGATGACTTCTTCTACAACATCAAGATCTACAAGGAGCTCAAGGACAACGACTTGCGCATCAACCTCAAGCAGAAAGAAGCCCTGCTGGAGGAGGCGAAGGTGCTCCCACAGACCGAGGACATCCTCGAGCGGGAGAAACTCGCGCGCAGTCTGCAGAAGCGTTGGATGGACATCGGACCTTCGCCCCGCGAGACTTACAAAGAATTGTCGGACACCTTCTTCGGGCTGGTGCGGCCCGTCTTTGAAGAGGTCAAGGCCCATTACGACGCCATCCGCGAGACCTTCAAGGTGCATGCGGAGGCCAAACAAGCCCTGATCGAGCGACTGCGCGCCCTGGTAGCGGAGGAGGTCGAGGCAAACCACGAGGCCTGGCAAGCAGCCACCCAGAACATGCTGGCCCTCCAGAACGAATGGAAAGGACTGGGCTTTGCAGGCAAAGAGCAGAACGAAGCCCTGTGGGCGAACTTCCGGGAGCTAGCCGACGTCTTCTTCAAGCGCAAGCAGCTCTTCTACGACCAGGTGAAGGCGCAAGGCAGCGCAAACAAAACCGCCAAGGAGGCCCTCATCGCGGAAGCAGAATCCTTGGCCACCAGCACCGACTGGCGCCAAACCACCGATGCCATGGTGGAACTGCAAAAGAAGTGGAAGGAGGCCGGTCCCACTCCGGCTGCGGAAGAACAGCGGTTGTGGCGGCGGTTCCGCAAAGCACAGGACGCCTTCTTCAAGGCGAAGAAAGCCCAATTCGCGGACCGCGAGGAGACTGAACGGGCGAATTTGGCCGAAAAAGAGGCCTTGTTGCATGACATTGAGCAGTATACCCTCACCGGCGACCGGAAGGAGGACTTGGAAATCCTGAAGCAATTCAGCACCCGCTGGAACAGCGTGGGCCATGTCCCCCGCAAGAACCTGGATGACCTCATGGCCCGCTTCCGCAAGGCCATGGACGAGAAATACAATGCCCTCAGCGCCCAGCGTTCGGAGCGGACCATGGAGTCCTACCGCCAACGTGTGGATCATTTGGCCGATGGCGATTCCAACCAGCTCCGCCGGGAGCAGACGGTGTTGCGCGAGAAACTCGACCGTCTCAAGCAGCGCATCACGATGACGGAGGAGAACATCGAGCGGTTCACGGGCAAGGGCGCAGAGGCCATCCGCGAACAGTACGAGAAGTCCATCCGGGCGGACAAGCGGGAGATGCAGGAGATCGTCGACAAGCTGAAGCTCCTGCGGAAGGCCGCTGAGTAACCCGGCTTCAGAGCAACTCAGAGCAACCCGGTCCGGTAACCCTGGGTGTCGAGCCAGCCGAGGTAGCGCTCGAGCGCGGGCAACATGCGGGGTGCCGCCTTTTCGGAGTCGTGGAACACCACGATGGAGCCGGGGCGGGTGTGGGTCCGCAGGATGTCCAAGCAGGCTTCCGGGGTCCGCGCAACGTCGAAATCTGCGCTCAGCACGTCCCACATGATGATCTGGGTATGCCGGCGCAGGCACTGGGCCTGGGCGCGGGTGATTCGGCCGTAGGGCGGCCGGAACAGCCTGGTCCCTGTGAGCTGTTGGCAGGCCAAATAATTCCGGTAATATGCGCGGTCTGGCGTGACCCAGCCCGACACATGGTCCTGGGTGTGGTTCCCGATGCCATGGCCCGCCGCCCGGGTGGCGTCGTAGGTCGCTGGGTAGCGGCGGATGTTCGCGCCGACGCAAAAGAAGGTGGCCAATGCCCCGTGGGCCGCGAGCAGATCCAGCACCGCAGGGGTGATGGTGGGATGTGGCCCGTCATCGAAGGTGAGGTACACAGCTGGCTGGCCGGCCCACTCGCGTGGTCCGCTCCATGTCAGGTGACTGGCCACCGCTTTGACCAGAGGGGGCGTCTGTGCGAGGTACATCGTGGACGGTCGTTTGCCGAGGGGAAGGTACGGCACGGGAGGCCTTGGCTTTCATTGCTACCTTTGGCCCACTGCCGGCGCTGGTCGGCCCCCCTACCCGATGGAATACGACTTTCGACAGATCGAGGCCACGGTCCAAGCCCGGTGGAAGGCCGCCGGTGTCTACCAGGTGACCGAAGACCCTTCCCGACCGAAGTACTATGTGTTGGACATGTTCCCGTACCCCTCGGGTGCCGGGTTGCACGTGGGCCATCCGTTGGGGTACATCGCCAGCGACATCTTCGCCCGGTACAAACGCCAGCGGGGATTCAATGTGCTGCACCCGATGGGATACGACAGCTTCGGATTGCCGGCAGAACAGTACGCCATCCAGACTGGGCAACACCCCGCGGTTACGACCGAGGCGAACATCGCCCGGTACCGAGATCAGTTGGAGAAGCTGGGCTTCAGTTTTGACTGGAGCCGGGAGGTTCGGACGAGCGACCCCGGGTATTATCGGTGGACGCAGTGGATTTTTGCGCAACTCTTCGACTCCTGGTACGATCAGGCTGCAGACCGTGCCCGGCCCATCGCGGAGCTGGTGGCCGCGTTTGAGGAAAACGGCAACTTCGGCGTCGAGGCGGCCTGTACCGAGGGGTGGTGGAAGGAACTCGGATCCGACTTTTTCGGGGCCGATTGGGGCGGCGATTTCACTGCGACCGACTGGATTTCGATGCC
>JBIKTK010000298.1:0-2610 GCA_044348125.1 Flavobacteriales bacterium
CAGCGTCTTGGGTGTCACGGGTGAAACCCATGGCAAATCCGTGCAGGAAGTCACGCTGACCGACCAACAACTGGTTGAATTCGAAGGTGCCCATGGCGATTGGATGAATTTGTTCAACTTTGTCGCCCAAAGATTAAACAAACTCCCTGCGCTTCCAAACTTTGTTCAACTTTTTTAAGAAAAGATTAAACAAGCATCAGCCACCGAAGAGGTGCTGGGCGAGGGTGGCGCCGGAGTCAGCCACCGTGACGGTGGCAGTGGACGCAACCCCGGCAAAGACCCGACCGCCCAGGAAGCAGCGGTGGTCGGTGCCTGCAAACGCCAAGGAGAGACGCTCTACGTAAAGCGGGGCGTCAACGGGGGCGGGGAAGGTGGTGCAGTAGGTCACGAACCGCACCGCCGGGAACTGACGGCCCAGCGCCTCAAGGTCCTCAAACGGCAAGTTCGCCCCCAAAAAGATGGACCGAACACCGGCCTCGCGGGCGAGGACATGGAAGTACAGCAGGGAGAGATCATGCACTTCGCGCTCAGGGAGATACAAGACCCAAATGGGCGCATCCGCCGAGGCGGGTGGTGGGGTGGCATGCGCCACCGACATCAGTTGCTCCCGGAGCAGGTGGGAGATGAAGTGCTCTTGGGCCGGACAGATGGCATTGGTGAGCCAGAGCATGCCCATTTGGCCTAAAAAAGGCAGATAAATCTCCTGAACCGTCCGGTTGAATCCACGCTGGGCCACGGCCGCTTCCGAGACCTTGTGAAACAGGGCCTCGTCGTAATTCAACATACTCACCTTCAATGCATTGAAAATGGCTTCATCGGTACCCGCTTCCTGTTGAATGGACGCCACAGCCTGGGCGATCTCGTCAGGGGACATGGCCGCCACCTTGGAAATGCGCATGCCACTCTCCAGCAGCATGCCCACGTTCAGAAGGAACTTCAGGTGCTCACCGGTGTAGTACCGGATGTTGGTGTCGGTCCGGTTGGGCTCCAGCAGTTGGTACCGCTGCTCCCACATCCGAATGGTGTGGGCCTTGATGCCGGAGAAATGCTCCAGATCGCGGATGGAAAACTGCTGCATAACCATCCTTTACAAATTTGGGTCCCCGTGTGTTCAATTACCTTTGGAGAATGGTGGAAATTCAATTCTTCGAGGACGAGGCGTGCGCGGCTTTCTACCCGCTGAACACCTTGCGGTCGGTGGCGGATTTGCCGTGGGGTGGGCGGAGTTTGCGGTCGGTTTGGACTGGCCAAATCCAGGCCGCAGCGACCGAGGGGCGCTGGTCGGTGAACAGCCGCTGGGTGCCGGGGGGCGCCGCGGTCGAGGCGTTGGCGGCGTTGGGCGAGGGGGAGCGGTGGGAGCATGGGGGGACGGTGCTCGCGCGCCGCGGGAGCGGCGAGCGCGCGCGGGCCTTCCCGGGCGAACCGGACTTGCTCGGGCACGTCACCGATTTGTTCAGCCGGTGCGGGGAGGCACTGGAGGCGGGTTGGGAAGGCCTGAGCGCGGCGTGGGAGGCGGAGCCGGTCGCAGTGGCGGGCCTGCCGGGGCATTGCACCCTGATCGGTCCGGCGGATCGGTTGCGGGTGGCGCCCGGCGTCCGCCTCCTCGCGAGCACCTTCAACACCGAGGCCGGCCCCATCGTGCTGGGCCCGGGGGTCGAAGTCCAGGAAGGGAGCCACCTCCGGGGCCCCCTGGCCCTGGGGGCCGGCACCCAGGTGAAGATGGGCACCCGGCTCCTCGGCCCCACCACCGCCGGCACCGGCTGCCGCCTCGGCGGCGAAATCAGCAACAGCATCCTCCTCGACCACTCCAACAAAGGACATGACGGGTTTCTGGGAAACAGTGTCATCGGCAGCTGGTGCAACCTCGGCGCCGACACCAACACCAGCAACCTGCGCAACAACTACCGGCCCGTGCCCTTGTGGAACGCGGCGCGCAGCCACTTCGAACCCTCCCCCCTCCTCTTCGTGGGGTTGCTGATGGGGGACCATGCCAAGTGCGGCATCAACACCATGTTCAACACCGGGACCACGGTGGGCTTCGGCACCCAGTTCGCGGGGGCCGGATTCCCTCCCAAGCACCTGCCCCCCTTCACCTGGGGCGCAGCCGGTACCTGGGAGACCCACGACTTCGACCGCTTCCTGGACACCGCCCAAGCCGTGATGGCCCGCCGCGGCCTCGCCCCGGCCCCCGAGGAGATTGCCGCCTGGCGGAAACTCCACGAAGACACCCGACCCGATCGTGCTGCATTTCTGGCACGACTTTGAGCGGGATGTCCGAAATTTGGCCCGCATGGAAGACAACGAGGAAGGCAACGAAGGCAATTGGCTCATCGGGGATGAGCAAGAACACGAATTCATCCCGCTGATTTCGGCGGAAGACGAGGAAGAGATGCACAACCGGGAGGTGCCGGATGACCTGCCCCTCCTTTCCTTGCGGAACACCGTGCTCTTTCCGGGCGTCGTGATCCCCATCACCGTGGGGCGCGACCGCTCCATCCGGCTCGTGCGGGACGCCCACAAAGCAGAGCGCACCATCGGCGTGGTCTCTCAGATCAACGAAGACATTGAAGTTCCCGGACCCTCTGACCTCAATCAGGTGGGCACCATGGC
>JBIKTK010000299.1:0-2602 GCA_044348125.1 Flavobacteriales bacterium
TACCAATTGCCAGACCGGAAGGTGGCGGACACGCCCGCGCAAGGAGGGGAAAGCCCTCCTGTTCCCTTGGCGGTGCCGGATACGCTGGCCCCGGCGTTCCAGATTTTCCGGGCAGATGGCCAGCCGGAGCTGGAGGCAGTGGCGATTTTGCTTCCGGTTTGCAAGGCCGTGGATGCGCATGTGTCTGAAGTCCAAACCCAAGGCCAAGATTTCATCGAATGGCACAACCCGTCTTCCCGGGATTGCTCCCTGGAAGGTTGGCGCGTGGACGACGACCCTGCGCTTGCGGACTGGGTGGGCACCGCTGCCCACTGGATTCCCGCCGGTGGTTACGTGGTGCTCTACGGGGGCGGCCCCGGGGGATTCGGGTCGGGCCTCGGCGCCAAGGGCGAAGTGTTGTACTGGTCGGAACCCAGCGGCTTCGGTCGTCAGCTCCAACTGGACCCAGCGGTTCCCGGAACCTCCCAACATTTCTTCGGCGACGGCCGCAGCGGCATGCTGCCACCGACCCCCGGAAGGCCCGAACCCCGCCCTTGATTCGCGTTGTGAACGAAATAGTGGTTTTTGTCCACAGACCCGCTTGGGTTGTAAACATCCTTTCGCTATCTTCGCAGCCCCGTTTCGGGGAGATGTACACATTCTCAATCTTCTGACCGTGGATACACTGAGTTACAAGACGATCTCCGCTAACAAGGAGAATGCCGACAAGAAGTGGCTGTTGGTGGATGCTGAAGGCCAAACCCTCGGCCGCGTGGCCTCGGAAATCGCCAAGCTGCTCCGTGGTAAGCACAAGCCCAACTTCACGCCCCACGCGGATTGCGGGGACTATGTTGTGGTCATCAATGCCGCCAAGGTGGCTTTGACGGGCAACAAGATGTTGGAGAAGAAGTACATGTGGTACACCGGTTATCCAGGCGGACAGCGCACGCGCTCTGCCCGGGACATGTTCATTCGGAAACCCCACGCCCCCATCGAAGAGGCGGTTCGCGGCATGTTGCCCAAGAACAGCTTGGGCCGCGAGGTGTTCCGCAACCTGCATGTGTATGCTGGATCGGACCACAAGCACGCTGCCCAGCAGCCCCAATTGATTTCCTTCAACCACTGATCATTCCTAGGAAATGGATGTTATCAACACTTCCGGACGCCGCAAGACCGCAGTCGCCCGCTTGTACATGAAGCCCGGAACGGGCAAGGTGACGATCAACAAGCGTGACCTGAACGATTACTTCTCGACGGCCGTATTGCAATACAAGGTGAACCAGCCGTTTGCCATCACGGAAACGGCCGGTCAGTACGACTTGCAGGTGAACGTCGACGGTGGGGGCATCACGGGTCAGGCGGACGCGGTTCGTTTGGCTTTGGCGAAAGCCTTGGTCGAGGTGAATCCGGAGTGGAAGCCTGCCTTGAAGCAGGTGGGACTGATGACGCGTGACCCCCGTATGGTCGAGCGGAAGAAGTTTGGCTTGAAGAAGGCCCGTAAGAAGACCCAGTTCTCGAAGCGTTGATGCTTGTTGGGAGGGATTTCCTCCCGCTTGCATTTGCCGTTTAGTATCCAAACAAGCCGGACCCAATCCTCTGGATGGCTACCGGTTTGTTGCTTAAACCAGGAAAGTAAACAACCTATCTAACATGGCCCGTACCACATTTGACCAGCTGTTGCAGGCTGGCGTCCATTTCGGACACTTGAAGCGCAAGTGGAATCCCCACATGGCGCCTTACATCTTCACGGAGACGAAGGGAATCCACATCATCGACCTGCACAAGACGGTCGTGAAATTGGATGAAGCTGCGGCTGCGATGAAGCAAATCGCCAAGAGCGGGAAGAAAATCCTGTTCGTGGCCACCAAAAAACAGGCAAAAGAGGTCGTGAGCGAACGCGTGGCTGCCGTGGGCATGCCTTACGTGACGGAGCGCTGGTCCGGTGGCATGTTGACGAACTTCGCCACCATCCGGAAGGCGGTTCGCAAGATGACGCAGATCGACAAGATGGAACAGGATGGAACGCTGAGCACGCTCTCGAAGCGCGAGCGTTTGCAGGTGAGCCGTCAGCGTGCGAAACTCGAGAAAAACCTGGGTTCGATCTCCGATTTGACGCGCATTCCGGCGGCGGTTTTCATCGTGGACGTGAAGAAGGAGCACATTGCCCTCGCGGAGGCAAAGAAGTTGGGCATTCCCGTGTTCGCCATGGTGGACACGAATTCGGATCCCCGTCCGGTGGATTTCCCAATTCCAGCCAATGATGACGCCAGCCGCTCGGTAGCCACCATCATGGATGTGATGATTCAGGCGATTGCGGAGGGCCTGCACGAGCGCAAGTTGGACAAGGCAGCTTCTCCGGATGATGCGGATGATGCAGGTGCTGACGAAGAGGGTGTAGAAGCCGCAGCCCCGGTCGCAGCTGCCGCACCTGCGGAGGCTGTGGAGGCTGAGGAGGCGGTTGCCGAGGAAGAGTCTACCGAAGAGGAGGCTACCGAGAAAGAGGCTGCTGAGGAAGCTGCCGAGGAGACCGAAGAGGGTTCAGAAGATTGATTGAAAAGAACGGATTGTCATGAACATCACAGCAGCAGATGTAAACAAGCTCCGCCAGCAAACGGGCGCGGGC
>JBIKTK010000030.1:0-8250 GCA_044348125.1 Flavobacteriales bacterium
AAACGCCGGCCCCAGCCAACTCGCCAGCTCCGCCGCTGGCCCCTGAACGTCCCAACGCGCCCTACCACCTCGGGCTGGTGCTCGAGCCCAACTGGGCTTTTGCCATGCCGCGCGACTACACGCACGAGGCGCTGGAATCGCAGGTACACTTCGGTTTTGGATTCGTTTTTGACTACAAATTCACGGACCGGTATGCGGTGGGCACTGGGGTGAATGTGTTTCGAACGGGTGGGGTGACGGGGCATCTGGTGCATGTGGCGGACAGCGCGCGCATTGACTTTGTGGAGCAGCAAATGGATTTGCAATACGTGGAGGTTCCGCTGACCTTCAAGATGCGCACCAAGGAGATTGGGTATACGACTTACTTCGGAAGGTTTGGCGTGGGGTTGGGCATCAATGTCCGGGCGGAGGCGGACGTCCGGCGCCATGTCAGTTGGGCGCAAAACCAGTCGGCGGATCCGCCCATCTGGGTTCCGACGGCCTCGGCAGAGACCCCAGCTTTCACGCGAACCGACGTGGCAGCCTCTACAGCACTTTTTCGACCGGCCATGATCATCGGGCTGGGCATGGAGCGACGGCTGCTGGGTTCCACAGCTGTGGTCTTTGGGGTCACGTACAACCTGGGATTGCGCACCCAGTTCATTGACACGCCCATCGTCCGCACCGACGCCAGCGGACTGCCGGTCAACGAGGCGGGCGTCAGTTTCGGGGCGGTCCCCACGGATGCTCCGCCCGGTCTGCGGGACATGGCGGGCAAGGTGGGATTTCTCTCCCTGACTGCGGGGTTGATGTTTTGACGCGCGGCAGACGCGGCTGGCGCCGCGGAGATAAGAGATGCGAGATTCAGCGGCTGGCGCCGCTGGAGATGAAAACGGAAGCGAATGAACCCCGGAATCCGCTCCTTCAATGAAGGGCTAACAGACTCAGAACAGGCCATTTGCGGCCTGATTGCAGCGACCATCGATCGGGAATTGCCGGAATCGGAGAGCAAGATTTGGCATGCCCACCCCGTTTGGTTCCTCGACGGAAACCCCATCGTCGGCTACTGCAAGCAGAAGCGGGGCATCCGGCTGATGTTCTGGAGCGGCGCCGACTTCGGGGAGGAAGCCCTCGATGGGGGCGGAGGGAAGTTTCGGGACGCGTCCCGCTACTACAACCAGGTGAACGAAGTGGTGATGGGGGATCTGATCCGGTGGCTTCAGAAGTCGAGGGACATTCAGTGGGATTACAAAAACATCGTCAAGCGGAAGGGACGGTTGGAGCGGCTGAAGTAGCCCCGAGCAGGCGCGCAAACCGGAGGGGTCGGTAACTTTGCGCGCATCAACGGGCACATCATGAGATACATCGCGGGACTGGCAGGGGTGCTTTTGGGCACGATGGCATGGGGCCAGGGGACCACCCAGCGGGCCCTGTTCCTTGGCAACAGCTACACGGGGGTCAACAACTTGCCCCAGATGGTGGCAGACGCCGCGGCCTCGGCGGGCGACAACTTGGTCTTTGACAGCAACACGCCTGGAGGCCAAACCCTCCAAGCACATTCCACAAACGCCACTTCCCTCGCCAAGATTGCGTTGGGGAATTGGGACTACGTGGTGCTCCAGGAGCAAAGCCAGCTTCCGTCGTTTCCCTTGGGGCAGGTACAAACGGATGTCTTCCCTTATGCCCAGTTGCTCAATGGGTTGATTCTCGAAGCCAACCCCTGTGCAGAGACGGTTTTCTACATGACATGGGGCCGGGAAAACGGGGACGCAGGGAACTGTGCTTCGTGGCCGCCGGTTTGTACCTACAACGGAATGGACAGCCTGTTGAATTTGAGATACAGGATGATGGCAGAGGACAACGACGCCATGCTGTCGCCTGTGGGGGCGGTTTGGCATTACATCCGCGAAAACCACCCGACCATCGATTTGTACCAAGCGGACGAGAGCCACCCATCGGTGGCAGGGACTTATGCGGCTGCATGCTGCTTTTACGCGGCGTTGTTCCGCAAGGACCCGACGGCCATCACCTACACCGCGGGCTTGCCTGCCGCGGACGCAGCGATCATCCGGGCATCGGCAAAATGGGTCGTGTTCGACAACCTGCTCGAATGGAACATCGGGGCCTTCGATCCGGTGGCGGAATTCACGGCTGCGCCCGCCAATGGCAACCAGGTCGCGTTCTTCAACGCGTCGGCCTACGCCACGGATTTCCTCTGGAACTTCGGCGACGGTGCCACCTCCCAGGAAATGAGTCCCCTCCATGCCTATGCTGCCCCAGGCTCCTACGTTGTCGAGCTGATCGCGTCGCAATGTGGCCGCTCGGACACCTCGGTCGCAACCATCGACGCAGCCATGAGCGTTGACATTGCCCCCCCCGCGTCCCCTCCGTCCTCCACGTCCTCGTCCTCGTTCTCCATCTACCCCAATCCGGCCCAAGACGTGCTCCATGTTCAACCGACCGGCTCTCCCCATGCGGCCCATCGGTGGACCTACGCCCTCCTCGGGCCCACCGGACAGGTGATCCGTTCGGGAACCTGGGGAGCCTCCGACAGTCCATGGGATGTCTCCGCGTTGCCTCCCGGCATCTATGTCGTGCAATGGTCTGCCGACGGCGAACCCCAGTCCCCCCAACGCTTTGTCAAAACCGGCGGCCTCCGCTGAGCCACTCCCCAGCGCGGCCCCGCCGCGCATGTCTCCCATCTCCCGCAGCGAAGCTGCGGCATCTCCTATCTCTTATCTCCCGAAGCCAAGCTTCGGTTTCTCCCCGCCTCCCCCAACCACCCCCTGCGCCGGAAATAAACCAACATCCCCACCGCGACCGCCACCATCACCCCCCAAATCGCGAGGTATCCATAGCGCCATTGGAGTTCGGGCATGTGGCGGAAGTTCATGCCGTAGATGCCTACGATGAACGTGAGGGGAATGAAAATGGTGGCAATCACCGTGAGGACCTGCATGACCTGGTTCGTCCGGAAACCGATGCCGCTCTGGTAGAGATCGAAGATGTGGGCCAAATGTTCCCGCAACCCGTCCACCTGCTCCGCCACCGCCACCACATGCTCCGAAACATCGCTGAGGTAGCGATCCGTTTCGCTGGGAAACCAATCCCGGTCGTCCGTTTGGAGCCTGAAGAGCGCCTCCCGGAGCGGGTGGAGCAGACGCCGGGTGGGCACCACCGCAAGCCGAATGCGGTGCAATTCCTCCAGCACCACCGGGCGGGGCCGTTGGATGACCAAGGACTCCACGCGCTCGCTGGCCACCGTGAGGGACTCCACCACCCCGTAATACTCATCGACCCAGAGATCGATGAGCCGGTAGAACAAGTGCGCCGCGGAGCGCGTGCGCACCGAGCGGCGCGCATCCAGCAACCGTTCCGACAGCACCTCCACCGCATGGGAGGGCCCCTCGGTCAACGTCAACAGCCCTTGCTTCCCCAACACCAAAGTAACCTGCTGGGCATCCACCTGCCGAAGCCCTGGATTCCAGTGCAACTGCTTCATGATCAGCACCACATACTCGTCTTCGATGACCACCTTGGGGCGGTGTCCCGTGTTGAGGATGTCCTCGATGAGCAGGGCGTCCAGTCCCCAGCTTTGTGCCACACGGGTGACCTCCTCCACCCCGTGCAACCCGGTCACCTGCACCCACGGCGTCCCGGAGTGGGCCGTCGCGTGCGGGTCGGGGGCCAGCGGGGACCAGCCCTCCTGCACCGTCACCGCTTCCGGCGACCACCAGAGCGTACGGACCTCCACCGTCTCCGTGCGGCGCTCGCCGAGATGCACCGCGGCCCCGGGCGGCATTCCGGCTTTGCGCGCATTTCCGCGGGGAAGGGGGAGGGGAGCCTCTGCCATGCTGTTGCTTTTGTAGGCCAAATTACGCTACCCCGTTCTCTCCCGGCTTCGTAGTTTCACAACATGGAAACCTCCGCCCGAATCGATGCCGGGGCCGTCGCCCGGCACATCACCCAGTGGTTGCACGACTATGCACGGGGCGCCGGAATGGACGGCTTCGTCGTGGGCATCTCGGGCGGCGTGGACAGCGCCGTGACCTCGCGGCTTTGCGCCGATACCGGACTCCCCGTGACCCTCGTGGAGATGCCCATCCACTCCCACCGCGCCCAGGTGGAACGGGGGCAGGAACACATTCGCAACCTGTGTGCCCGGCACCCCCTCGTCTCCCACGTGGCGGTGGACCTGACGGGCGTGTATGACCGTTGGGTAGAAGCCTTGCCTGAGGAGGAAGATGGGTCGGGGGGTTTGGCCTTGGCGAACGGCCGGGCCCGTTTGCGGATGACGACGCTCTATGCCCTGGCGGCCCGCCGGCGCGCGCTGGTGGCCGGGACCGGCAACAAGATCGAGGACTTCGGCGTTGGGTTCTACACGAAGTACGGGGACGGCGGCGTCGATTTGAGTCCCATTGCGGACCTTGTGAAAACCGAGGTCTTTGCCCTGGGACACCACCTCGGGCTACCTGACGCCATCCTCAGCGCCCCCCCGACCGATGGACTTTGGGGCGATGACCGCACCGACGAGCAGCAGCTCGGCGCCAGCTATCCCGAGCTGGAATGGGCCATGGCGCACAGCGCGGACCTGGCCGCAGGCAGCGCATCGGTGGAACTCAGCCCGCGGGAGCAGGAGGTTCTGGCCATCTACCAACGGCTCCACCGAGCGAACCGCCACAAGATGGACCCCATCCCCGTCTGCGTCATCCCCGACGACATCCGCTGGGGCGGACGCCATGCACCCCCTACTCGGACAGTGTGAACGTGGCCTCCACCACGTCGATGCGCGGTGAGTTGACAGACCAAACCCAGTCCCGATAGTAACCCCGGAGCCGGTAGGTGCCCGGGGTCAAGTAGCGGCGTACCCCGTTCCGGCTTCCGTCGGGACCTCGGTCCTCCGGCCGGGCGACCGCATCCAGCGCGCCCGCGGCACCGCCGCCAGCCGCGCCGCCAGCCGCGCCGCCGACCGCCGGTTCCCACACACTCAACGGCACCTCCAGCGCCTGCCAGCCCCGCGACAACGTCCCGGAGAAAGCGACCACCACCTGACTGTCCGGCCCGAGCACCTCCCAATTCAGGAAGACCATCCGGTCCGAGAAGACATCCCAATCAAACGTGGGCAGCTCCGGGAACGTGCCGTCCCACCGGCGCTCCCCCGCCTCGGGGTCGTAGGTGGCCTCTGGCGCTGCCCCGAGTTCCACACGCAGCTCCACCCGTCCCGTCAACAGGGACGCGAGGTCCGGCGGCGCGGCAGCCGTGGCCGTGGCCGTGCGGTGCATCGCCAGCCGTTCCGCGCTCGCAAACGCAGGCCGCGCATCCAGCACATACACACTGCGCCCATGCGTCCCAACCACCAGGGCCTTCTCCTCGTTTTGGAAGGCCAAATCATGCACAGCCACCCTCGGCAGCGACCGGCTGGCCACGAAAGCCGTGCGCCCACCGTCCACCGAGCCATACAAACCATGGTCCGTCCCGACGAACAGCCAGCCCTCCGCCCCCTCGGTTTTCGGTTGCGCCAGGGCATTCACCGGCTCCGGCGGGAGCTCCCCGAACAGCCGTTCCCAGCTCCGCCCATCGTCGTCCGTCTGGAAGACATACGCTTCGAAGTGGTCCAGCCGGTAGCCGTTCAACGCGACGTACAAGCGATTCCGGTGGTGGGCACTCCACAGCACCTCCGTGACCCAGAGCGTCCGGTCCGGCGGAGCCTGGGGCAGGGGAGAAGCACATTCCACCCACGTGTACCCCCCGTCCCGGCTGACATGGATCCGCCCATCGTCCGTTCCCACCGCACACTGCCCGAAGCGCAGCGGACTCTCGTGGAACGTCGAAATCGTCCCGAACGGAACATTCCCGGCGCGCCCGCCCCGCGTGAGATCCGGGGAAATGGTTTCCCAGGTTTGGCCTTGGTCCAAGGAACGATGGACTTTGTTGGAGCACAGGTACAAAATGTCCGGCTGGTGGGGCGACAAGGCCACCGGGGTCTGCCAGTTCCAGCGCAAAGGCGGCTCGCCCAGCGCATGCATGGGCCGCAGCGATAGCGCCTCCCCGCTCGCGAGGTCCTGCACCTGGTAGTTCCCGAACTGGTACCCCGTGATGACCACGTCCGGGTTGCGGGGGTCCACCTCGACCTGCATCCCGTCCCCCCCGCCGAGTTCCTCCCAACCGTACCGACCCGTCGCCACCCACTCCGGATCGGGCGCATGGTCGGATGGCCCCACCCAGGTCCCGTTGTCCTGAAAGCCCGCGTAGATGTGGAACGGGGACCGCTGGTCGGTTTCGATGGCGTAGCACTGACCCACGGCCGGGCTGTTGCACTTGATCCAATGTTCCCCCCGGTCCCAGGAGATGTTGATGCCGCCGTCGTTGCCGGAGATGATGTGGTGGGGGTCGGCCGGGTTGAGGTACAGGGCGTGGTGGTCGACATGGACGTGGCCCGCTGCGAGGGCGGTCCAGGTAGACCCTCCGTCTCCGGAGGTCAGCAAAGGCACCCCGCCGATGTAGAGCCGCTCGGGGTCGATGGGGTCCACACGCAACAGGCCGAAGTAGTATCCGTAAGTACTGTAGCAAGGTTCCAGCAACCCCTCGTGGGTCTGGACCCAGCGCCCGCCGCCCTCCCGGCCCGCCTCGCCCTCCCGGCCCGCCTCGCCCTCTCGGCCCGCCTCGCCCTCTCGGCCCGCCTCGCCATCTCCTGTTTCATATCTCTTATTTCGGCGCGCAGCGCCATCTCCCGCGTCTCCCTCTCTTATCTCATTTCTCTCATCTCGGCGCGCAGCGCTATCTCCGCGCGCAGCCTCCCATCTCCAAACCGTCGCGCCCATGGTCTTCTCCTCCGCCTCTCGCTCCCTCGCTGCGGCATCCGCCCCGTACCCATAGAGGTAGCCGTGCAAGTCCGCCGGCCGCGCCGAGCCTTCGGCCACCCGCTGTCGGACCACCGCCACCGAGAGGCTGTCGGGGAAACCGTTGTCGGTGAGGTAGCGGCCGAGGCGGGCCGAGTCCAGGGCGGACCAATCCGTCGCCGACATCGTCAAGAAGTCCCGGGGTTGGAGGGCGGGGACGGAGTCTGCCGGGAGCGCCAGGTCTGCCGGGTTCGCCGGGCGGGACCGGTGGTCGTCCAGCAGGGCGTACAACGTCCCGGACCCGGCGTGAAACGCCAGCCCCACCCGCCCCACCTCGCCCTGCTGGCTGTCTGGGAACCCCCACTCGGGCGACGAAATCCGGTTCCAAGAGACGCCCCCATCCCCGCTCTCCCAGATGCCCGAACCCGCACCCGTTCCCCGGAAGTCCCATGCGCGGCGCGTCCGATCCCACATCGCGGCGTACAGGTGGTCCGGGTCAGTGGGGTCCACCACCAAATCCACGGCCCCCGTGGTCGGCGTGGGACCCGCCAGCTGCCGCGTCCAGGTGGCCCCTGCGTCGCGGGTTTGGTATACCCCTCCGACGCCTCCATTGGGCGTGTACAGGGGCCCCAACACCGCGACCCACGCCACATCCGGCAGGGTGGGATGGAGTACGATGCGCCCCACGTGATGCGCCCCCTCCAGCCCCGCGTGGCGCCAGTTGCGCCCCCCGTCGTCGCTCACGAAAATCCCCGTGCCCGCATACGAACTGCGGCTGCTGTTCACCTCCCCCGTCCCCACCCAGATCCGCCGGGGCATCCCCGCCCCGAGCGAACCCCCCACGCCGGGCCTGAGCACCTCCGTCCAGTCCACCGCCACCGCCCCAATCGTCATCGCCGACTCCCGGTCGAAACAAGGCGTGAACGACGTCCCGTGGTTGCGCGTGTGCCAGAGCCCGCCCGACGCGTACGCCACGTAAAATTCAGCGCCCGTTCCCGGCCTGACGGCCAAATCCACCACCCGCCCCCCCATCACAGTCGGCCCCACATTCCGCAATTCCCACCCGTCCGACCAACTCGCCCCCGCCAACTGATTGACCACCGAATCCCTTTCCAACATGCGTTCCGGCGAGGTAGGCACCAGACCGGGCCACCGTCCCCGGCGCACCCCCACCTCCTGACCCCAAGCCACTGTTCCCCATCCCGCCCACAGCATCACGCATGCAGTCCAAATCCGTGCTCCGTTTCTCATGGGTTCCTCAGTTTTTCATTTGTCCGGTGCCGCTCGCTGTCCCGGTGGGTCTTCTTTTCGACATTGCGCCGCAGGGCCTCGGTGAGGTCGACTTCGGTTTGGTTTGCCAACGCGAAGACGACCCACAGCACATCCGCGAGCTCATCCCCCAGATCCAAGGCGGCATCCGAAGGCTTCTCGC
>JBIKTK010000300.1:0-2581 GCA_044348125.1 Flavobacteriales bacterium
GTCTGCGCCCGCCTCGAAGCCGGCGATTTGGCTGTAGTCTTCCCCCCGGGCGGTCAGGAAGGCCACCAGGCAATGTTTGAGTTCGGGGTCTTGCCGCAGGTGCGCGCAAGTTTCTACGCCATCCATCTCGGGCATCATCACATCGAGCAGGATGAGGTCGGGCTTGCGCCTGCGGGCCGCGGCCAAGGCTTCGATGCCATTGCCTGCCGTCTCCACTTCAAACCCGGCTTCTGACAGGATGATGGACAGCACATCTGCGATGTCCTGTTCGTCGTCCACAAGGAGAATGGAGTGCGTTGCCATGGGGGGGGGATGAAAAGGGCTGGGATGCGAAGTTCGGCGTTGGCGTGTTTCCAAATCGTCAAGCGAACATCACCGAAACCTTAATGTCCTGCCCAGGGTTGTGCATCTCGGATGCGCGAGAAGCGCAGCGCGTGGAGCATCCACCGCGGCATGGGTGCTTCGGGGGCCCGCTTCTGGACATTGAGGAACAGACCCCATTTCTCCACAATGGGAACCCGGTGGACTTCGATGAGTTCAATCCAGGTCTCATCGGCGTCGTCGATGTAGGTGCAATGAACGCGTGTCTTTCCCATGCCGATGGCGTCATTCGAGTCGCAGCGGAAGGGGAAACCCTGGGCGGTGAGGTGGGTGCGCAAGGCGCCCATCTCCCGGACATCCATGCCCAAGTGGGCAATCCCTGTATCGCACCAAATGCGGTCCCGAAAGATCCGCGGGGGCTTCCGGTCCAACGCCTGCACCAGCTCGATGGTGGTGTGGCCGATGATGGGGGAGAAACCGCCTCCTGCCGGCTTCCGGGGACGCAGGCGAACCCGCCGGTAGCGCTCCCCTCCGCGCGGCAAAGCTGCCCAATCGGAGAAGACCCCGCTTTCATCCCACAGCACTTCATCATAACCCAGTTCCTTCCCGTACAGCGCCATGGCCTGGTCGATGTCACTGACCCCGATGGTACATCCCATACCGCCCGAGGAGGGGTGTCGGAGTGCTGCAAAGTTCCCGGTATCTGGGACCACCTGGAACCAAATGCCATCGGGATCTTGCAGCCAAAAGGTGGCATCTCCCCAAGGCGTCCGTCCCACTTGGGTTTCGCAGAACATGCGCGCTTGGGTGGCGATGGGCAAGGCGTGCCGGTGCATGGCAGCCACATCGTGGGTTTTCATGGTCACAGCAAGCAACCCCAGGTCGCCCCATTCCACGGGAGCCGAACGGGGTACAAACGAGGTGGGTTGCAACACCTCAAAGGCGCAACCTCCCTGCAGGTTCATCACCATGGACGCCCGCTTGGTGATGGTCTCTCCCCGGGTGTGGCTCCGCATCAGCGGGGCTTCCTGGATGGAATCGAACAGGGAGATGTCCATTCCGAACAACCGGCGGTACAGCGGGAGCGTGCGGTCCATGTCGGTCACGGCGATGCCGATGTGCTGGATGCCGAGGATTTTGCCTGGACGTGCGGGAGAGGATGGAACGGTCATCGGTCGGAGGATGGGTTTTCGACGGAACGAAGGTAATGGAGCCACGCTTGGGCCGTGGGCGGGTGGTTCCAAGCGCGGCGTGCAAGGACGCTGTTTCGGGCATCGCGCAGGGCCTCGAACCCGATTCCCGCTGCCCGGGTGCTCAAAAGTTGCAGGGTGAAGGCGCCAAGGACCACGCTCCAAAAGCCGCCCACCCCGGCCACTGCTTCCGGCACCGAGGCGCGGAGGATGGCGGCGCTGGCTGTGGCGGTTAGCAACCAGGTCAGGGGGAAGAGCAACATCCCGACCGACAATTTGAAGGTGCTGACGAAGCAGATGTCCCGGATCTTCCGCCGGGCTTGGGTACCGATGAACACAGCCACCGGAAGGGATGGAAGTGCCAGGATCCAAGCCCAAGCCGTCAGCAGCAGCGTTCCCCAACCGATGGGACGTACCTGTTCCGGGCCGGTGCCGAGGTCCTCCGGTCGAATCCGCGAGCCGATTCCCTGCGCCTCGGCGGCATCCCAAGCCCGGGCCACGTGGGCCAGCGCGCTTTCCGTCAACGTGGCCAGCGCGCCCACCCGGGTCTGCAGGGCGCGCCAGCCCTCGGGGGTGCATTCTGTGGACCGCAGGGCCCGAACGTACGGATGCAACACGCGCAGGTGACCGGGCTGGGGAACATCGACCATGAGGGCACGCAACGCAGACTCCATGCGGCGCACCAGGGTCGGGACATCCAGTTGCTGGGTGGCCTCATCCCACAGGTCATGCCAGGCGATGGGCGCCCCCACCCGGTAGCGCAGGTTCCGCCGGAACGCGCCATAGTCTTCATAATCCAGCCCTACCGGAACCAGGTGGATGCAGGCCAAACCCGGATGCGCCCGCCGGGCCATCGCCAGCAGATCCGTGACCCCGCGCTTCAGGGGCCTGAGGCTCGGTTCGCCCGCATGGTTCCCCTCCGGATACAATCCCACCGTCGCCCCGCGGTCCAAACGGGCGACGCACACCTCAAAGATGCGCTGGTTGCGCTCATTGATGTCCGTGAGCCGATCCCGGCGCCGGAAAATCGGCATCATGTTGAAACCGAACAACAAGAACCGCAGGAACCG
>JBIKTK010000301.1:0-2579 GCA_044348125.1 Flavobacteriales bacterium
GTGTCCAATCTGAGAAGCACGACCTGGTCCGGACCATCGCAGCGGCGGCTGGGCTCGCCGGCCTTTCGACCGAAACTTCCGGGAGCTACCCGGGTTGGGAACCCCGGCCGGACTCGCCCATTGTCGCCTTGCTGCGCGACATCTACGAGCGGCGGTACCAGGCTTCACCGCGGGTGCAGGCCTGTCACGCCGGATTGGAATGTGGCATCCTGGGCACGAATTACCCGGGCCTGGACATGGTGAGCTTCGGCCCCAACATCCGGGGCGCCCACAGCCCCGATGAATGTGTGCAGGTGTCGTCCGTTCAGAAATTCTGGGGCTACCTGCTGGACATCCTGCAACACATCCCTGCGCGCCATGGCTGAGAACCGCCCCCTCATCCTGGTGACGAACGACGATGGCATCACGGCGCCTGGCATCTTGGCCTTGGCCACCGAGATGTCCCGGTTGGGCGAGGTTTGGGTCGTGGCGCCTGACAGCCCGCAATCGGGCATGGGGCACGCGGTTACCATTGGGAACATCCTGCGCATGGAGGAAGTGGACTTTCCGGTGGAAGGCGTGCGGGCTTTTTCCACCAGCGGAACCCCAGTGGACTGCGTCAAGCTGGCGATCTACAAAATCCTGCACCGGAAACCCGATTTGCTGGTGAGCGGAATCAACCACGGAAGCAACAGCTCGATCAACGTCATCTACAGCGGCACCATGAGTGCGGCGGTCGAAGGTGCTGTGGAAGGCATACCATCGGTCGGATTGAGCCTGCATGACCACGCCCGCGGAGCGGATTTCTCTGCATCCCGGGACGTCGCACGCCGGGTCGCACGTCAGGTGCTGTCCCAGGGATTGCCCGCGGGTACCTGCTTGAACGTCAACATCCCCAAGCTTCCATTGGCGCAAATCGCCGGCATCCGGGTATGCCGACAAGCGGCGGGGCACTGGGATGATGCCTTTGTCGAAAGGGAAAACCCCGGCGGGGCCAAGTACTATTGGATGACGGGGCGGTTCAGCACCCCGGACCAAGGCCAGGACACCGACGAATGGGCGCTGGCCCAGGGCTACGTCAGCGTGGTGCCCACCCAGTTTGACTTGACGGCTCACCACGCCATCGCGGCGCTCAACACCTGGGATTTCACATGAAGCCACGTGGATTCCTTGCCTCCCCGGCCATTGGGGTGCTCACCGGCGTCGTGATGGGGCTATTGGGTACCTGCGTGGGCCTGTCCATCCTCACCGTCTGGTGGTGCACCGTGAACGACATGCCCTACCGGTTTTTCGTGGAGGATGTGTTCCTCCGGGGGCAACTGTACCAAGACAGCATCCTCACCTTGAGCATTCTGTTCAATGTATTGGTATTCTACATCTTGCTTCGCTTCAATCGGCTACAGTGGGCCCGGGGCGTGCTGCTCGTCGTCCTCATCAGTGTGCCGGTCGTGGTGTGGCTGCAATTCAAAAACCTCGGCTCTTGAAGCGTCTTTTTCTGGTGGCCGGAGAGGCCTCTGGGGATTTGTATGGAGGCCAAATCGCCTCCGCCCTCCGCGCCCAAGACCCGGAGTGGGTGATGCAGGGCTGGGGGGGCGAGCACATGGAGGCCGCCGGCGTGGTGGTCACCCGGCATTACCGGGAGCTCGCCTACATGGGGTTCTGGGAGGTCATCCGGAACCTGGGAACCATCCGGCGCAATCTGGCACGTTGTGCCGAAGAGATGCAAGCCTTCGAACCGGATCTCTGGCTGGGCATCGATTTTCCGGGGTTCAACCTGCGCATCGCTCGGGTGGCCAAACAGTCCGGCATCCGGACGTTTCACGTGATTTCACCCCAGGTTTGGGCTTGGAATGCGGGGCGCATCCACAGCATCGCGCGCACCATTGACCGGATGCATGTGGTACTGCCATTCGAGGAGGCCATCTACCGCCGGGTCGGTGCGGACGTTCGGTTCGTGGGGCATCCGCTGTTGGATGTGGTGGCGGAGGCCCGGGCGAGGGCGGCGCAGGCGGGGGAGGCGGGCGCAGACGGGGCCCGGGCTTGGAAACTGCGCAACGGACTGGAGCCTGACCGGCCCTTGGTCGCCCTGCTGCCTGGATCGCGCTCCCAAGAACTGCGTCACCACCTCCCCTTGCTGATCGCCTTGGCCGGTCGGCTTCCGGGCGCCGCGCAACCCGTCGTGGCCGGTGCCCCGGGACAGCCTCCCACTGCGTATTCGGCGGTCCTCGAAGCGGGCATTCCCGTCCTTTTCGGCGAGACCCATGCGCTCATGCAGTTCGCCCACGTCGGGGTCATCACCTCTGGGACGGCCACCTTGGAGGCGGGTTTGTTTGGCCTGCCGCAAGTGGTCATTTACAAAACCAGCGGACTCACCTACGCCATCGCCCGCACCCTTGCGCGCGTAGCCTACATCTCCCTGCCCAACCTCTTGCTCGACCGGCCCGCAGTTCCGGAACGGATCCAGCAGGATTGCTCCCTCGAGGTACTAGAACAGGATGTGCTCGCGTTGATGGAGGGACCTGTGCGGGAAGCCCAACGCGCTGCCTACACCCAGCTCGCGGATCGTTTGGGCACCCGCGGCGCCGCCCAACGCATCGCAG
>JBIKTK010000308.1:0-2576 GCA_044348125.1 Flavobacteriales bacterium
TCTGCAGGTCGGCGGCCTTCGTGAAAAGGGTGTCGAGGTTGCTGCGGAGCAGGTGGGCGTCGATTTTCAGGAAGATCTTCGAGCCGTTGCCGTGCTGCACCACTGCGCTGGATTGCGCCTGGGCGAGTGTTGCGACGCCTGAACACAGCAGGATGCAGGCCGCCCAGCGGACGGACCGGACAACAACACCGCGCACAATGCGCTCAAAAATGCGTTGAGTTATCATTTTAAGTCGATGAATAGGTTAGATTTCGAGACAAAAGGTAAGCTGTACGCTGAGCGGGGTTCGGATGCGTCACGCGGGTGGATGAGAGCATTGAGGAGGCATTATGATATCGTGACGAATCGTCACACGAATCATGATATCGGGTATCACGTCTTCTCATGCGGGCATCCCTGTACTTTGTAGACCATGAAGCGAACCGTCGGGATGGCCCTGTGGGTGCTGAGCGGAGTGGTGTGTGCTCAAGATCTCCGTTCGCTGCACGAGCGAATGAAGGAGCTCCCTGCGCAATTCGAATTCGAGCCGGGCAGGATGGAGTCCGTCGGAAGGCGCATCCTCGGGCAGCGCGATGGCGTGGCGTGCGATTCGCTGCTCATCGGGGAATACCTCGTACTCCAAGCAGCGGTGGCACGCCGCGTGCCCTGTGTGGACGTCGACTCCGTTTCCTGCAGCGAAGCACCGCCCCTGCTCGTTTACATGCGTTCCGCAAACGCACACCTCAGCGGTCGGTACGAGGAGGCGGTAGCTGGGTTCCAGCGTGTTGCTCGGACCACGGATTCCCCGAAGCTCGGTGTTCAGGCCCTGAACGCGGCGGGGGTGGTGTATTCCGACCTCGGCGCGTACGACGAATCGTTTGAATGCCTCGTCCGGGCGTACGAGATTTTTCCAGAGGAATGCGATCATCCGCTGATTTTGCTGAACCTGGCTGCCGCGGCTGGCATGGCGAACAAGTGGCAAGATGCCTTAGGGTGGACGGAACTTGCCGAGCAGGCGTTAGCGGATGAGTTGCGTGCCGGTGGGCCCGCACCGAATGTGCGGCCAGAATGGAACATCTTGATTTTGAGTTCGAAACTGCAGGCGTACATGCAGCTTGGAAGGGCGGAAGAAGCGGGGCAGGTCTTCGATCAAATGGCTTTCACGGACATCGAAGGGATCCGTACTGCTGGAGTTTTGGGGGTGGTGACGGCGTACGTGCTGCAGCGCAATGCCCTGGTTGACTTCGTGTCGCACCTTCCGGAGCTGCAGGCGATTGCAAACTCAGATACAGCTGCTGCAGTGGCCGAGTTGGGGATATATGCGTCGTTGTATGAGCCGTGGAGGTCGGAGGTTTGGGGCGAGTTGCCGCTCGAGGCGGTGTGGAAAGAGGTGAGGCAGTTGCCCCTCGTCCTGGGCAGCATCGGCAAAGTCGGGGAAGGATGGGAGCCCGGGACATCCGGAGACCAGCGAGGGAACATCTTCAGTGCATGGCCCTTCCTCGTGCGCACGGTGCGGTGGGGAGCGAGCGTGCTTTTCCTCTTTGCGGTGGCCGGTATCGCGCAAGCTGGAGGGATGTGGCGTGCGCGGCGCCGGGCCCAGAGGTGGAGTGCGGAACGTGAGGCAGAAATGGTCCAGTCGCTGCGCAAACGGTTTGCCGGGATTGCCGGGCGGCGGGCGGGGGCGGAGGTACGGTGGTTGCTGGTGGAAGTGGTGCGGCGGCGAGGCCTCGCCCGTTTGATGCGTTTGGGCGAAGGAATGCGCAATCTCACGCGGCGGGAGGAGGAATTTGTCATTCACCTGGCTGCGGGCCTGCGGACGAAGGAATTTGCGCGCATCCACCGACTCAGTTCAGGCCATGTCTACAACCTGAGTTCTTCAGTTCGCCGCAAGCTGCATGTGCCTGAAGCGGTGGAGTTATCGGATTTCATCATGGCTACACAACGCAAAGGGGAATGAAACGCACGGTGCTCGGGTGGGTGGTTTGCGGGACGTTGTGGCTCTTAGGCGCATCCCCTGCCCGCGGGATGGAAGCGCCGGCGCTGCGCGATTCGCTGGTGGCCTGGCTGCAGCGGGGCGATCTGGCGGCGTGGACGCGCGCATGTGCTTCGGAACCCGCCGCCGAGGCGGTGCTTGCGGACTGGGGGCTTGAAGCGTACGGAGCGCCTACCGCCGCGGAATGGCGGTGGATGCAGCTGGGAGCCGAGCAGTTAGCAACCGTCGAACTGGAGCTCGAGCGGAATCCGGTCTCTCCCGAGGAGTACGTGGCGCAGCAGTCGGCCCGGGAGGCGCGGCCATGGTGGCTGGCGAACATTGTGCTGGCGGTGGTATGCGCGGGCGCGGGGCTGTGGTGGGCGTTCGAGCGGCGCAAACTGCGTGCAGCGGCGCGGGAAGTGGGCCGATCGCCGGAGGAGGTAGCGTTAGCCGCATACGCTGCAGCACCGCTGTTCCGGCGTGCGCCGTTTCCCGCCGAGGCGTGGAGCGCCTTTCTCTCGGAGGAAGAGGCGGTGCCGGTTTCTGCGCGGTGGGCGCTGCTCAACGCCTCCGAACGCGAGTGCGCGCTGCTGCTCTCAAAGGGCGTATCGGTCGCAGAAATCGC
>JBIKTK010000031.1:0-8145 GCA_044348125.1 Flavobacteriales bacterium
GCGCAGCCGAATGGCGGGTTTGTCACCTTTCAAACGTTGAGCGAGGTGGAGGCGTCTGCGCAGGTGCGCATCATCGACGGTCGGGCCATCGCGCGCACCATCGAGGCGGAGCTGCGTGAGGCGGTGGCGCTGCGGGCGGAACGGGGCTTGGACCGGCCGCATTTGGCGGCGGTGCTCGTGGGCGGCCATGCGGCGAGCGAGATTTATGTGGGACACAAGGTACGAGCCTGCGAACGGGTGGGTTTCCACAGCACCCTGGTTCGGCTGCCCGCCGACATCCGGCCCGAGGTCTTGCTGGCCGAAGTCGATGCGTTGAACGCGGATCCATCCATCCACGGCATCTTGGTCCAGCTGCCCCTGCCTGCTGGGATGGACGCGTCCGCAGTCATTGAGGCCATCGATCCGAGGAAGGATGTGGATGGATTTCATCCGATGAACTTGGGTCGTTTGGCCTCCGGGCTGCCGGGCATGCGGCCCGCCACCCCCAGCGGCATTATCGAAATGTTGCACCGCTCGGGCATCGAAACGGTGGGAAAACGGGTGGTGATTCTGGGGCGAAGCGCCATCGTGGGAACGCCGCTGGCGCTGCTGCTCAGCCGGAACACGTCGATGGGGAATGCCACGGTGACGTTGTGCCACAGCCACACGCCGGATGCCGCAGCGCTCTCGCGGGAAGCAGACATCCTCGTAGCGGCCATGGGCCAGTTGCGCAAAGTGGGCGCGGACTGGGTCAAGCCCGGTGCCACGGTCATCGATGTGGGCATCCATGCTTTGCCTGGGTCAGATTCCGGGGCCGGAGGGCGCAAAATTGCTGGGGACGTCGATTTCGAGGCAGTGTCAGCTGTGGCCGGCGCTTTGACTCCGGTTCCAGGGGGTGTCGGACCGATGACCATCGCTGCCCTTCTGATGAATACGTTGCGGGCTGCGGAAGGTCTGGACGGATAGGCACGCTGAGTACGGGATGAAGGCAGCAGAGGATGCCGTTTGGATGGGTCGGGCTCTGGAATGGGCCCAACGCGGGCGGTGGGGTGCAGCCCCCAACCCCATGGTCGGATGTGTCATCGTCTCCGCATCGGGGCGGTTGTTGGGAGAAGGGTTTCACCAACGACCGGGTGAACCCCATGCCGAGATCGCAGCCCTGAATCAGGTAGCTTCAGGCGATCGTGGGGAAATCCCGGGCTCTACGGTTTACGTGACGCTCGAACCCTGCGCCCACCACGGGAGGACCCCCCCTTGTGCGGACCGATTGGTCGCAGAAAGGGTGGGGCGGGTGGTGGTGTCCCTGCTGGACCCGTTCCCTGCTGTCGCAGGACGGGGACTGGAACGGTTGCGGAAGGCAGGCATTGCCGTCGAAGTGGGCTTGGGAGCTGAGGAAGCTGCGTTCCAAAACCGCCGGTTTCTGCATGTCCAACGAACTGGACGGCCTTACGTGGTGCTGAAATGGGCCCAATCTGCGGACGGGTTCATGGTCCCCCGGTCTGGGGCCCAGCCGGGAGCCGGAATGGTGGCCCTCACGGCTCCCGCCAGCCGACGGGTTTCCCACGCGTGGCGTTCATGGGAAGGCGGTATTCTGGTTGGAGGCAAAACCGCAGCCATCGACCGCCCCCGGCTTGATGTACGGGACGCCCCGGGTCCGTCTCCCATCCGATTCGTACTGGATCCCTCCGGTAACCACCTCTCCGATGCGGATGTGCGTGCGAATTTGGCGCCCTTTTGGCATATCCACCAGCCCGACACCCCAGTCGCACCGGGTGCAGAGTCCCTCCCTTGGACTCCCGACGAAGGCCTGCCCGAGCTACTCCAGCGGATTCAAGCGACCACAGGCGTCCTCTCCCTGCTCATTGAAGGTGGACCCACCACCCTGAGCGCCTTCATCGAAGCGGGAATCTGGGATGAAATCCGGATTCTCACTGCCCCCAAGTACCTCGGCAGCGGACTCCAAGCCCCCCCCCTGCCGAGTCCCCTGCCCGCACCCTACCGAACGGGCCGCGCGGGCACCGATGCTTGGCAGTGCATCTTGGCACCCCACCAACCCCCTCCCCCATGTGGATCGACCTCCTGCTGACCATCCTTTGCACCGCTGGCTTGTTCGCCATCTTCCGGCTGTTTGAACAGCACCAGGTTCCAAGCACTCCCGCCATTGTCATCAACTACGCCGTGGCCGGGGCCTGGGGTGTGGTGCTGGGCGGGGGAATCGAAACCTGGAAGGCGGCCAGCCAGCATCGCTGGTTCTACATCGCCGCCCTCGCCGGAACGGGGTTCCTGTTCATCTTCCGACTCGTCGCCCGGAGTGCCCAAACCATCGGCATGGCTCCCACCTCGGTGGCCTCGAAGCTGAGCATGGTCATTCCAGTCGCCATTTTCCTCCTGACCGATCCACAGGATGCCCTGACTTGGCAGAAAGCTGCGGCCTTGGCCTTGGCCCTCCCCGCGGTGGTGTTGACTGCTTGGTCAGAAGGTACGCGGCTGAGGTTCGCCCAACTGCGCCTGCCCCTGACCATCTTCATCGGCGGCGGACTCATCGATCTGCTCTTCGCTTGGTTCAGTGGACCTGAGCACATGGTAAACCCCGCGTTTCGCTCCGTGTTCGCGACCCTCCCTTTCCTCTCAGCAGCCCTGACAGGCGCAGTTTTCCTCGGGTGGCAGCATCGCGCAGCCAGGGTGGTTTCGCCCGCCTCGGACACCGGCCTGCCTCCTGCCCGGGATTGGCGCAAAATCGCGGTGGGCGGGGTGGTCCTGGGCACGGTCAACTTCGGTTCGCTCTACTTTTTGCTGGCCTCCTACGCTGCCTTGCAAGGCCAAATGCCACGTTCCTCCATCATTCCCGTCACCAACCTGGGGGTGGTCATGCTGAGCACAGCCATCGGGGTCGCCCTCTTCCGGGAACACCTCTCGGCCCGCAACCGCTTGGGCCTCCTGTTCGGATGCGCCGCCATCCTGCTCTTGCTCCTCTGAACCCCTCGTTTCCTCAGGCCCCGTGGAGCTTGCCCGTAGGCCCCTGATGCTTCCGCCGGACCGCCCACTCCCCGGCACCCCAAGCCACCGGCAGGTACGCAAAGCCCAAATCCGCCACCAAGAACCACCCCGGTGCCGGAACCAGGAATGCCATCCACAATCCTCCCGCCCAAAAAGCTGCCCCGATGCCCCAACCCCACATCCTTCGACCTTTTGTTTGAATCCAAGCCACAGCCAGGAAGGCACCCACGGCCGTGCCCATCGCATGGGCCAACCAGGGAAAAATGAAGTGCTCAGGTCCCATGCGCGGGGCAGACATGGCCGCACCTTCCGGCGTGGAAAGATCCAGTCCCTCGAGCGGGAACACTTCCATCCCCAATGTCACTACCGCTCCATTCACCACCATCCCCACCAACAGGGCCACCAGCCACTTCAAAACATGGATTAACAGAGCCATCTAGATGACTCAATTTGGGTTGGCGGGCAGAGCCTCGCTCCGGCGCGCACGCTGCATCGCATTCTCCTCCGTCCTCGGTTGTCGGTCCTTGTGCAGTTGAAAGCGGGTAGGCTCTGGACGCGGGGGCCAAGCATTGTCCGACGTATCGATGTCCGCCGTCTCCAACAAAGGGTCCAGCACAATCCGAACCACCGGCCGATCCGTCACAAAGACCTTTGTGACCGTGGGCTCACCCATCTTCCAAATCTCCGCCGGAATGCGGCGCACCTCCCGGCTACCATCCTCGTATTCAAACTCCAAAATCAGCGGCATCACCAAGCCACCCTCATCGCGGAACGTGATTTCGTAGTATTGCTTACCGGATTGCATCAAGGCCAAATCCTCAGCCGAAAGTTCTCCTACAAAGTCCCGATACTCCTTCTTATCCAATTCCCAAACCATGAAGGGATCCGTGGTCGTGTAGAAATCGTGCAAAGAAGGATCCCGTTCCAGGTAAGAGGTGGGAATCCCTTCCCGGTCGCGGATGAGGGAAATGTCCCCTGGCTTCCGGGCCTGCGCTTCCCTGCGCAAAGCCGCTTCCACCTCGGGATCGCGGGTATCCAACTGAAACCAGCGCACCTCATCCAAGGCGATGTCCACGTGGTCCGTGGTGTAAAACCAACCCCGCCAAAACCAGTCCAAATCCACGCTGGAAGCATCCTCCATCGAGCGGAAGAAGTCCGCCGGTGTGGGATGCTTGAAAGCCCAGCGGCGGCAGTACTCTTTGAACGCAAAATCGAACAAGTCCCGCCCCATCACCGTCTCCCGCAAAATGTTCAAGGCGGTGGCCGGCTTGCCGTAAGCGTTGTTGCCAAACTGGTAGATGGACTCTGAATTGGTCATGATGGGACTCATCTTCGACTTGTCCCCGGCCATGTATTCCCGGATGTCCCGCGCAGACCCCCGGCGGGTGGGGTAGTTGCGGTCAAACTCCTTCTCTGCCAAGTACTGAACAAAGGTGTTGAGCCCCTCGTCCATCCAGGTCCAATCCCGTTCATCGGAATTGATGATCATGGGGAAGAAGTTGTGCCCCACCTCGTGGATGATGACGCTGATCATGCCGTATTTCGTCCGGTCCGTGTAGGTGCCATCGGGCTCCGGACGTCCGCCATTGAAACAGATCATCGGATACTCCATTCCGATCCATTTCGCGTGCACCGAGATGGCCACCGGGTATGGATAATCGATGGTGTGCTTGGAATAGGTGACCAGGGTCTGGGCCACGGCCTTGGTGCTGTATTGCTCCCAAAGGGGATTGCCCTCCTTGGGGTAAAAACTCATGGCGAGCGGGGTCTTGTTCCCCACCTTCACCGCCATGGCGTCCCACATGAATTTTCGGCTGGTCGCGAAGGCAAAATCCCGCACATTGCTCGCCTCAAAAATCCAGGTCTTCATCGCTTTCTCCCGGCCCTTCTCCGCTTCCCGTGCCTCTTCCTCAGTGACGATGAGCACCGGTTTGTCGAAGCTGGTCCTCGCTTGTTCGAGCCGCTTGCGCTGGGCTGCCGTCAACACCGATTTCGTGTTGATGCACTCCCCTGTTGCAGCCACAATGTGATCGGAAGGCACCGACAATTCGACGTGGTAGTTTCCGAAGTTGAGGGTGAATTCGCCGCTGCCCAAAAATTGCTTGTGCTGCCAGCCCGCATTGTCGCAATAGACCACCATGCGCGGGTAGAACTGGGCGATCGTGTAGAGGTAGTTCTTGTCCTCCTCGAAGTACTCATAGCCCCCGCGACCACCGATTTTCATCCGGTCATTGATGTTGTACCACCAACCGATGTTGAGGACCAGTTGCTTACCCGGCAACAAGGGCTGGGGCAAGTCCACCCGCATCATCGAGTAGTTGATGACGTAGGGAAGCGGCTTGCCGGCGGCATCGGCTACTTGGGTCATCTTGAATCCCCCGTCAAACGAGGGTTCCAGTTTCCGGGCTGCGTCGAAGGTCATCCGGTCCTCGATGCGGGACGTGGCCACCTTGTGCGCGTCACTGTCGAGGGCGCGCAGGTTTTGGTCTAACTGAAGCCAAACATAGGGCAACGGGTCAGGACTGTTGTTCGTGTAGGTGATCCGAGCCTCCCCCGTGATGCGCTGGTTGTCGTCGTCCAAACGGATTTTCATGTCGTAATCCGCCTGCTGTTGCCAGTAGGCGTGGCCCGGAGCCCCCGACGCAGTCCGGTAGACATTGGGCGTGGGCAATTCCGTCCCCAGCTGCCGGAACGGGTTGACGTTGGTGTTGATGCGATGGGGATCGAGCACCTCCTGGGCTGGGGCGAAAACGCCTGTTCCGAACAGGGCGAAGGCAGCGATTGCAGGGGCGAGAAGGCAACGTAGGGTCCGGTTCATGAGGCGATTCTGCGGGTAAAATCGAGTGGCACAAGGTACGTCGAAACGTGCTTGGGACGAAGGGGTGACGGGCGGGTTGGGCGGGAACTCAGTCGAGCCAAGTCAGGTCGCCGGAGGAGGTCCGGAACCAGTCCCAATCTTCCGGCGGGCCACCATGGCCGAGGACGGACCCGGGACCGTAGTGCCCCACGTAGGCGTAGTCCCGCGCCCGGAAATGGAGGTCCCGGATGCCGCTCTGGTTCACCTGGGCGCGGGCGGCTTCCACGGCCCGGGCATCGACCGCACCGAGTCCGGCCACGAAGATGCCGAGGTACCGGGCCGTGCCGGCCCCGATGAGGGTTCCCGGCCCGGCGTGCATCCGGAGGCGCAACGTATCCACCTCGGCGTCAATCCAGGCCTCTCCGGAGAATTGGCGCGCATCGACTTCCAACGTTCCCGAACGAATGCAAGGATCCATCTCGAACCTCCCTGATCCCCTCAGTTCGATGGAGGCCAAATCCTGGGCGTAAACGTCCACCCGGAGCCGAATGCCGAGGTCGCGCACCCACCGGCACCGGTTTCCATCCGAAAGCTCCAAGCTCCCACCCTCCCCCCCTGTCCAACCGACCTGGATGTCCGGCAACAGGTTCCGAGGGCCTGAGAATACCAGCCGCACCGGCGTCTCGGACGGTGCGGCATGCCAGTGGACATCCAGTCGGTCGTACACCGTCAGATGGCCCAAAGACCCCTCCTCCAATTCCTGCTCCAAGGAATCCAAGTCCCCCGCGGATTGCAAACAATCAGGGGCCTCTGGTCGGTTGCACCCCCCCAACCCCACCGCGCCAACCGCCAAGACAAACCAGATGACCGACCGGCCCCAAACCGGTCCCAAAGTCCCGCACTTCCTCATGCCCCCGCCAATGCTTCTTTCGCCCGGACCCAATACCGATCGAGTTCTGCCAATCCCAATTCCGACATCACCAGGCCTTCGGCTGTCAGGGCTGCCTCCATGTGCTGAAAGCGCGCCATGAAACGCCGGTTCGTTCGGTCCAAGGCGTCATCCGGGTGGATGCCCTGAAACCGAGCCCAGTTCACCAGGGCAAAAAAAACATCCCCCAACTCATCGGCTACGCGCTCCTCGGATCGCTCCTCTCCACGGTCCGCCTCCTCCCGCAACTCCTGCAACTCCTCCTCGACCTTGGCCCAGACTTGGCCTGCATGCTCCCAATCGAAACCTAGACCGCGCACCTTGTCCTGGATTCGAAATGCCTTGTCGAGTGCCGGCAACGACTGCGGAACACCCGACAGCACGGACGCCTTCCCTTCCTGGAGCTTGATTTTCTCCCAGTTTGCCTTCACCGTGTCCTCATCCTCCGCCTGGACATCGCCGTAAATGTGTGGATGCCGGGCGATGAGCTTGTCGCAAATGCCATTCAATGCGTCCGCAATGTCCCAGGGATTCTGGGTCAATTCGGAGCCGAGTTTGGCATAAAACACCATGTGGAGCAGCAAATCGCCCGTCTCCTTCTTGACCTCGTCCCAATCCGCTTCCCGGATGGCGTCGGCCAATTCGTAGGTCTCTTCGATGGTGAGGTGGCGCAAGGACGCGAAGGTCTGCTTGCGATCCCACGGACATTGGGCGCGCAGTTCGTCCATGATCGTCAGCAGCCGGTCGAAAGCGGCGAGTTGGGCGGCGCGGGATTGCATGCCCCGAATTTACGGAGTGCCGGTCGCATGCGGTAATTTTCGGGCATGTTCGCCGCCTCCATTTCACGGATGTACCCGTTGACTTTGTCGATGTGGCTATTCACCGGGCATTTGTTAGGCCAAACCACCCCTCCCCCCCGGCCCGAGCGCACGCGCTGGACTGCGGAGGCGGGCATGCAAGGGGGGGCTTTGGCTGCGCACCGCTCTGAGATGTGGCGGGTGGTAACCGGACATGCATGGGGGGCGCACCTCTCGGTGGGACGGCATTTGGTCGGAGGCTGGACCCAGACGGGAAGGCGGCCTTGGGCCTGGCAGGGATTTGGGGCGGACGCCACTTATGGTGGCAGCCCGGAGCTCGGTTGGCAGGTTTCGGCGCTTTGGCTCAACCGGCTTCCGCTGTCCGACCGCTGGAACGCGGAGTGGGGGCTGGGCATGGGGCTCACCACCCGACCCTACGACCCTGTCACCTCTCCCTCCTCGTTCGTCCTGGGTTCGCGCTGGAATGCCGCCCTCCGCTGGGGACTGCATCGCCCTTGGCACCTCCCCGGCACCCTCGGCACCCTCCATACCACCCTGGGCCTTACCCACCTCAGCAACGGAAGCACCCGCCAGCCCAACCTCGGTACCACCACCCTGGCCCTCCAGCTCGGCTGGGGCCCCCCCGG
>JBIKTK010000331.1:0-2533 GCA_044348125.1 Flavobacteriales bacterium
CAATGCCTTATTGCGGCTGCGTTGAATCCATATGATAATTCCCAAGAGCACCAAGGCCATTGGAGGGAGAATCATGAAGTTATTGTTCTCGTAGAAACCTCCATTGGAAACGAACCATTCGGAAGGCAATAACTTGACCTGACCCATTCCCGGGAGCGAAATGGCCCCCGATCCCGTCAATTCCCGAACAACTGCTACAACCAGCAAAATCCAAGCGTATCCCATTCCATTGCCCAATGCATCCAACACCGTAGGTCCGGGCTTGTTGCCTAAAGCAAATGCCTCAATCCGCCCCATCAAGATGCAGTTGGTGATGATCAAGCCCACGAAAACGGATAGCTTCTCAGAGATATCCGGCTGGTAGGCCTTCAGGATTTGGTCCACGATAATCACCAAGGAGGCCACGATGATGAGCTGAACAATGATTCGGATGCGATCGGGAATCATGTTTCGCATCAGCGAAACCACCACGTTGCCTCCCATGAGCACAAAAATCACCGACAGGCTCATGATGATCGCCTGCTGCAACTGCACGGTAATGGCCAACGCGGAACAAATCCCCAAAACCTGAATCGTGATGGGATTGGAATCTCCCAACGGATCTGTAATCAACTTCCTGTTCTTCTTCGAGAACAGGGGTTCACGCGTCTTTTCGACGACTTCAGCGGTTTGCGTACTCATCGAGATGCCTGGGTTGAGATTTGTGACTGGAAGTAAGTGGCATAGATACCCATGGTGCGGTTGACCATTTCACCTACGCCCTTCGAAGTGATTGTTCCCCCTGTTATGCCATCCACGCTGTATTCCGTGGTAGGAGCCCCACCTTTTACAACTTCGAAAATAGTGGGACCCGCCAAGTTGATTTTTTTCCCCACCTTGAACTTGTCTGTGAAAAAGGTCTCCCGAATCTCTGCGCCCAATCCTGGGGTTTCGGATTTGTGGTCAAACTTGGTGCCGTAAATGGTCTGAAAATCAGAAGACAGCGCCACATAACCCCAGATGGGACCCCAAAGTCCTGAACCCACCACCGGAACGACAGCAAGCCGTTCACCATCCTTCTCGCAGATGTACAATGGGAACCGAAGGTCTGACCCGCTGAGTTCTCGCTTGAGCCCTTCAATATCGCCCAAGTTCGCCTTGGCGACATTCTTCAAACCTGCTCGATAGTCCTTCATGATGTCAATGTTGAAGGGATCCTCGAGATTCTTCAAATCCAGGGGTTCTGTGGCTTCCACCACCGCATTTCCCTGTGCATCTAAAGCCACTCGGATTTGAACGTACTCATCAAAGAGAGCGCTTGCGTTCTCACGGGTGGCCTCAACGCCTATTGCCGCGAGGATGTCCATCTTCTTTTTATCAGCTGCATTCGAATCTTGACGCTCCTTAAGCGCGAGCGCTGTGTAGGCCAATGCGACCCCTACCACCACCACCATGACCACAGAAAAAGTCAGGGTGTATCCTGTGCTGTTCTTATCGATTGCCATGGGAATTAGTTTGCCGTTGAAGTGGAAATCTTTTGGGCCGCAAGCCACCGCTTCTCCCTGCGACTCACGTTTGCCTGAACCACGAAATGGTCAATCAGAGGCGCGATTACATTGATGAACAAAATGGCCATCATGACGCCTTCGGGATAAGCCGGATTCACCACACGGATTAGGATGGAGAGCGCTCCACCAATGAAACCGTAAATCCACTTGCCCATATCGGTCTGGGCAGCACTCACCGGATCTGTAGCCATGAACACCATCCCAAACATGAAGCCCCCCAACACGACTTGATGCAAGGGAGGCAAGGTCATGTATGCGTTCGCAGCTGCCAAGTTGAAAACGAAGGCCATGCCGAGTCCCCCCAAGAGGAAGGACAACATAATGCGCCAGCTTCCGATTCCCGTCCAAATCAAGAGAGCCGCTCCCAATAAAATGGCCAGGGATGAGGTTTCGCCAATGGAACCGGGAATGGTCCCCAGGAATGCATTCATCCAACTGAACATACCGTCCGGTCCAAACTTGGACATCACGGCTACGGCTTCTGGACTATCGACAGCTTTGCCCACCGTTCCCGCGAGTTCGCCCAACGCAGTGGCCCCGGTGTATCCGTCTACCAGCAGGCCATCCGCCTTGGAAGCTTCTACGTTGTGAATCCAAATCTCACCGGACATCTGCTTGGGATAGGCAAAGAACAAAAACGCCCGCGCGGTGAGCGCCACGTTGAGAATATTCATGCCCGTACCTCCAAAGACCTCCTTGGCAATGATCACCGCAAAGGCGGTAGCGATGGCTACCATCCACAAGGGAACATCCACCGGCATGATCAGGGGAATCAACATACCGGAAACCAAGAATCCCTCATTGATGGCGTGCTTGCGCATGCCTGCAAAAAGGAACTCAATCCCCAATCCCACGCCGTAACTTACAACAATCAGGGGAAGGACCTTGATTGCGCCGATGCCCAGCTTTTCCCAGATTCGAAACAGATACGGATCTGCGGTAGAGATTTCACCAATGGAAAGTAAATACTGGTGACCTTGATTCCA
>JBIKTK010000032.1:0-8100 GCA_044348125.1 Flavobacteriales bacterium
CTAGACCCAATACACTGATTGACAAACAAATAATCTCGAAGGAATCCCATTTTGAGATCTTTTCTTCTTCTGGAGCGGGGCCCCAAAGCAACACGGCACCAGCCAACACATACAGAACCAACGGGAGGTAACTCCGCCAGCGGAATAGCCAGTTGCCCGACTTTTCAAAGGATTCAATCAAGGCCATGGGCTGTCAAACGGAATTCAGGTGAAGATTCTATTTCTTGGCGCAACGCATTCCCCGCGCCGTAGAACATCCAGTCGCGGCCCGCAATGAGGAGCGGATGCAAATAGACATCCTGCGATGCATGCGGCACGCGCTCGCGCAGGGATGACTGCAGTTTCAATAGGCCCGGGGCCATCCCCCGGGTGCCACGGAGGTCACAGGCCTGGGCCGCTGTGAGCGCTTCAATGGCCAAGACTTGTTCTACGTTGTCCAGGATGCGCCAGAGTTTGAGCGCACCATTGGCCCCCATGGAAACATGGTCTTCCTGTCCATTGGAACTGTCAATGGTGTCTGCGGATGCTGGGGTGCACAGCTGTTTGCTTTGAGAGACCAAACTCGCTGCGGTGTATTGGGGAATCATCCAACCGCTGTTCAATCCGGGCTCTGCCACCAAGAATGGAGGCAATCCTTGGCGACCGGAGAGCAACTTGAAGGTTCTGCGTTCGCTGATGCTCCCCCATTCGTGAACCGCCAGAGCCAGGTAATCGAAGACCAGTGCCAGCGGTTGTCCGTGAAAATTGCCTCCACTCAGGATCAGGCCTTCTTCTGGAAAAATCAAAGGGTTATCAGTCACCGCATTGATTTCACGCTCCAGGGTTCGTTCAGCATGCTTCCAAGCGTCTCGCGACGCACCGTGCACTTGTGGGACACAGCGGAAAGAGTATGGATCCTGGACTTGGGTTCGTGGCTCCTGCTGCTGTTCACTTCCGGCGAGCCATGCCCGAACCTGCGCTGCCGAGACCCGAGCCCCTTCGTGGCCACGTACCCGATGAATGGCAGGGTGAAATGGCTCCGACCGGCCATGCCAAGCCTCCAAGGACCAAGCAGCCAGCGCGTCTGCCCAAGCGGCCACCCGCGCAATCCGCAGGACGGACTGGACCCCGTAGGCAAGCATCAACTGGGTTCCGTTGATCAAAGCCAAGCCCTCCTTGGGACCGAGCGTCAGCGGTTCCCAGCCCTGTGCCTTGAGCACTGTCGATGCGGGCAAATAGCCGCCTCCGTGACGCAATTCGCCTTGACCAATCAACGGAAGAACGAGGTGGGCAAGGGGTGCCAAATCACCGCTGGCACCGAGGGATCCCTGTGATGGAACCCGGGGCAGACAATCTGCCCGCAGCCAGTCGAGCAACCGGTCCAATGTCACCTGCCGCACGCCGCTGTGTCCCTGCACCAGGGCCTTCAACTTCAGCAACAACATCGTTCGAACCACCTGCTCGGGCACTGGATCTCCAACCCCACAGGCATGTGAGAGGAGAATGTTCTTCTGGAGTTGGGCCAATTGGTCTTCCGGGATGCTTTGATAAGCCAAATCCCCAAACCCCGTGTTCACCCCATAGACGGGCTTCCCCCCTCCGACAGCCATTTGCGCTTCCAAGAAACGAACACAGCGCGCAACGGCATCCATTGCTCCGCGCGAGAAGGAGAGCGAAGAAGCCTGCTCCAACGCCTGAATCACCTCCTGTATCCCCCAATGTTCGGGTCCAATCTGCATCCTTTCCACGGCCCGAAGATACACACCCCCGTCCTCCCCGACCATGCGGCCATTCCCTTGCTATCTTGCCGCAAAATTCGAACCATGAATCATCCGCTTTTGCGTGCAGGGTGGCTGTGCCTCGGAATGGTCGGTGCCTTCTCTCTACCAACCCTGGGACAGGCCCGAAAAATTCCTTTTGAATCTTTCGATCTCAAAAATGGCTTGCATGTCATCCTCCACGAAGACCACAGCACCCCCATTGTGGCCGTGACGGTCATGTACCACGTGGGTTCCAAGGACGAGGATCCCAACCGAACCGGCATGGCCCACTTCTTCGAGCACCTTTTGTTCGAAGGAAGTGAGCACATTGCCCGGGGTGAGTTTGACTCCTACGTCGAAGGTGCAGGTGGTGTACTCAACGCAAACACCACGCAGGACAGGACTTTCTACTACGAGGTTTTGCCATCGAATCAACTGGAGTTGGGATTGTGGTTGGAATCCGAAAGGATGTTGCATGCCCGGGTCGAAGGAATCGGCATCGAGACCCAACGCGAGGTGGTCAAAGAAGAAAAGCGACAACGTTACGACAACCAACCGTACGGTCAGTTGCTTCCCAAGACCATGGAGGCCGTTTACCGCGAGCATCCTTATCGTTGGACTCCCATTGGTTCATTGGAACACCTGAACGCCGCGAGCTACGAGGAGTTCATGGACTTCTATAAGCGGTTTTATGTCCCCAACAACGCAGTGCTCTCGATCGCTGGGGACATTGACCTCAAGACGGCAAAGAAGCTCATTGAAAAGTACTTCCGAGACATTCCTCGGGGTCCAGAGGTGAAGCGCACCACCGTGCGAGAACCCCGGCGTGCAGCGGAGTTCCGGGATACGGTTTGGGGAAAGGACGCCCTGCCGATGGTCGTGCAAGCCTATCCCATTCCCGCGCAAGGCACGACAGATTACTATGCTGTGGAAATGCTCAACCAGGTATTGAGTGGCGGAGAATCAAGCCGTCTCAACCGACGGGTGGTGGATGAGGCGCAGCTTGCCTTGTTCTGTGGCGCCTTCAGTTTCGGATTGGAGCACCCCGGGGTGACCCTTGCATACGCCCTAGCTTCCATGGGCATCGAACCCCACGAAGTGGAGAAGGCCATGAATGAGGAAGTCGACCGGCTGAAGCGGGAACCCATCACTGCGCAAGAATTGCAGAAATTGCAGAATCAGATTGAATCGCAGTTTGTGCAATCAAACAGCTCCATGGCAGGCATCGCCGAATCTTTGGCGAACTACCACATGTACTTCGGCAATGCCGAATTGATCAACACCGAGATCGAACGGTACATGGCCGTCACGCCTGCCGACATTCAGCGTGCCGCCAACACCTATTATGACCCTTCCCAGCGGGTCACCCTGTACTTCATGCAAACCCCGCAATCCCAACCGCAATGAAATTCGTCTTCCCATCCTACTGCCGTCGGTTCCGGGTCCTTGCATGGGTTGCGGCTGGTTTGCTTTGGGCATCGTCCCCTGTTTTGCAAGCACAAGTGGATCGGTCGAAGGCGCCGGCAGCCGGGCCTGCACCCACCATCGCCATCGGGGATTATCATCTGGAGAAATTGCCCAATGGTTTGACCTTGATTGTGGTGGAAAACCACCGCTTGCCTCGGGTGAGCTGGGATCTCAACCTCGACCTCGTACCCTTGAAGGAAGGAACGAAAGCCGGGTACGTGCGTTTTGCCGGGAGCCTTTTGGGGACCGGCACGGACACCCGCACCAAAGCGCAGATTGACGAATCCATCGATTTCATCGGGGGCCAATTGCGCACCTCGTCTCAAGGGATTTTTGCTTCCTCCCTGACCCGGCATACCGATGCCTTGCTCGAAGTCATGTCCGATGTTTTGCTCCATCCCACCTTTTCTGAGGCTGAGTTGGAGAAGTTTCGGACCCAGGCTTTGAGTGGTTTGGCCTCGAATGCGACGGATCCCGGGGCGATTTCAAGCAACCTCCGCGCCCGTGTCCTGTTCGGCGAGGACCATCCTTATGGAGAGGTGGAAACGCAGCAATCCCTCAAGGCCATTGCGCGGGAAGACCTTGTAGGCTATCACAGTACCTACTTCCGGCCCAACGTGGCTTACCTCGTGGTGGTGGGCGACATCACCCCACAGCTGGCGCGGGAAAAGGCGCTTCGGTACTTCGGTGCTTGGCAACCCGCGGAGGTTCCTGTGAACTTCGTTCCCATGATCGGCATGCAGCGGGGCAACCAAGTGTGTTTTGCCGATTTACCTGGGGCTGTCCAAAGCAACATCGCCATCACCCACGTGGTCCAACTCAAACCCGGTGAGCCCGATGCCATCGCCGTTTCGGTCATGAACAACATCCTTGGCGGAGGCGGTTTTTCGGGTCGGTTGATGCAAAACTTGCGGGAGAGCAAAGCCTACACCTATGGGGCCCGGTCCTCCTTGTCTCCGGACCGCACCTTGGGCAGGTTTGTGGCCACGGCCAACGTACGCAACGAGGTAACCGACTCCGCAGTGGTCGAATTCATGGCTGAAATCCAGCGTATTACACGGGAAAAGGTGACCGCAAGTGAATTGCAGACCACCATTCAATACATGACGGGAAGCTTTGCGCGTTCGCTGGAGGATCCAGAGACCGTAGCAGCCTTCGCCTTGAACATCGAACGCAACAAGTTGCCCAAAGACTACTACAAGACCTACCTCCAAAAATTGGCAGCGGTGACGGTGGAGGACATCCAGCGCGTTGCGGCAAGCTACCTCAGACCCGAAGCCCTGTTCATCACGGTGGTCGGCAATCGCCAGGAAGTAGCGGACGGTTTGGCCCAATTTGCTCAAAATGGACGCGTGCAATTCTTCGATGCATTGGGTCGCCCGGTCAGTGGGTTGGAACCCGCACCGGAGGGCATGACAGCGCAATCTGTGGTAGAACGACATTATGAGGCCACGGGAGGAATCGCCAAGTGGCGCAAGGTTTCTGGATTGCACCGCTCAGGAAAGGTGGAGATGGGGGTTCCCATGCAACTGCAGATCGCTGAGTGGACCCTGTACGGCAAGGGCACCCGGACCGAAATTACCTTCGAAGGGCAGGTCATGATGGAGGAGGTCATCACCCCCACCGCTGGATCTACCACGGCCCAAGGCATGAAGCGGGCTACATCTGCTGAAGACCTCGCGGACAAGCAGGAATCATTGGATCCACTGTTCCATCTGACCGCCATCGCCAACGGGAAATCTTATGATTTGAAAGGCATCGACAAGCAAGGAGAACGCCCGATGTATGTGGTGGAAGTGCGTGCAGCAGGATCTTCGGAAGGAAGTTTGCCTGAATCCACCTTGTACTTCGATGTTGCCACGGGAGAACTCAGCCGAACAACCGCCGTGCGGGTGGGGCCCACAGGGCCCCTTCAGAGCGAGGAATCGTATGCATCCTACCAAACCTTCGGAGGCATGCGGTTCCCGACCTTGGTCACCACCGTGGCGAACAGCCAAGCACTGACCATCACCTACGATCATTTGGAGGTCAATCCCAAGTTGGATGCGAGTCGAGTGACCTTGCAATCGCAGAAACCATGAGCGAAGGAAATGGCCCTCTGATTTCGCTGCAAGGCGTATCGGTCGCCCAATCGGAGCACCTGGTAGTCACCGATGTGAACCTTCAGGTTGCCCGAGGAGAGTTCGTCTACCTCATTGGAAAAACCGGAAGCGGAAAGAGTTCGTTGCTGCGGGCCTTGTATGGGGATTTGCCATTGTCGGCTGGGGAAGGACAAGTGTGTGGGGTGGATTTGAAACGAGTCAATCGACGCAACGTACACCAATTGAGGAGGTTGTTGGGGATTGTCTTTCAAGATTTTGCATTGCTTCCCGATCGGACGGTTCATGCGAATTTGGCCTTCGTGTTGCGCGCAACCGGCTGGAATGTCGCATCTGAAGTGGACCAACGCATCGAGGCCTGCTTGAAGGCGGTGGGATTGGGTTCAAAGGGGTACAAAATGCCGCATCAACTTTCCGGTGGTGAGCAACAGCGGGTGGCCATTGCCCGGGCGCTTCTCAACTCCCCCGCACTCATCTTGGCAGATGAACCGACGGGAAACCTGGATCCGGAGACGACGGAAGAGATTTTGGCTTTGCTGCATGGTTTGGTGCGTGAAAACCGGACGGTGCTGATGGCCACGCATGACCACGATGCGCTGCGACGCCATCCGGGACGGCTGATTCGATGTGAAGCTGGTCGGATAGACGAGGCCGGGTCAGACGATCCCATCGTCGAAACGGTTTCCAAGCCAAGTCCTGGTCCTGATGCCGTGGAGCGTTCCGGGCAAACGGACGTTGTATCCGCTGATGTCCCCGTTTCGCCGGTCGTCCAGCGTCCTGCCGCCGCCCCCCTTTCCCACGCAGTTCGGGTGGTTGCTCCTGCTCCGGAAGCGCCGGTGGAGGAACCGGTGACAGTTGGCCCGCCCTTGGAGGTGAAGACGGCCACCGAATCCTCAGAAGCGCCCGGAGCGCCGGAAGCGCCCGGAGCGCCGGATGCACCCGATTCAGATGACGCCCGCTACGAGTGGGATGACCAGGACGACGCTTGGTGGGAGAGCTTGCCCGAGCCTGATGAGGAAGAGGCCACGGAAGAGGCCACGGAAGAATCCCTCGAAGCCCCCACAGAACCTACCGGGATCGGCAATGCGTCCGCTGCGAGCGAACCGGAGCAGGATCCGAAATCCGAAGACGGCCCTGGAGGAGCGGTGCCCAAAGGCATCCAGTTCAAACTGAATCGATGACCGCTTCGGGGCCCTCCGACCTTCCCGTCTTGTCGGTGGTCATTCCTGTTCGAAATGCGAAGGAAGCTTTGGAATCGACCTGGCTCGCCTTGCGCGAACTGGATCCTCGGGGAAGTTGGATGGAGGTCTTGGTGGTGGACGGGGAATCCGAGGATGGCACCTGGGCGGAGTTGGAAGCGATGAAGCGGGAGGGGTCAGGACCGCGTTTGTATGGTTGGCGAAGGCCGGCACGCGGGGTCTACGATGCCATGAACTGGGGAGCTGCACATGCGCAGGGTCGTTGGATCACCTTCCTCGGGGCCGGCGATGTCCCCGCAAGCGACTTCGACTGGGAGGGTTGGCTGGGAGACGCTTTGCCCGATGTGATTCAGGTCTTCGGTGTGGACTTGTTGCCCCCACGGGAGCCGGGGGTTCCCTCCCACTATCCTGCCCGATGGGACCGTTCCCTGTGGTTGCGCCACACCGTGCACCACCAAGGCATTTGGTACCCAGCGAATCTCCTTCCCTTGCCCCCCTTCGATGCGGGGCTTCGTGTTTTGGGCGATTACGACCTCCACCTCCACCTGTTTCAAGCCGGATTGCCCGCACAATGCCATCCGAAACGATGGGCACGGGTGGCTCCCAGTGGGATTTCGCGGCAGTTCGATTGGGCGCTGTACCGTGAAGAACTTCGGATCAAATGGCGGAGACTCCCACTGCCCATTGCCGCAGCGATGACCCCTTTGGTCGCCGCCAAGTGGGGCTACAAACGGTGGAAGCGACGCAGGGACTTCAGAGCAACTGAATGAACCGCATCAGATTCTCCTTGTACGTGCGCGAGATGGGAATTTCCAACTCGCCGATGCGCACCGTGTATTGGAACGTGTCAATGTGCTCGATGCGGTCGACGTTCACCACATAATTCCGGCTTACGCGGACGAAAAGCTGTTCCGGCAGTTTGTGCAGCAGGTCTTTGAGCGACGCCTTCACATTGTATTTGCGCTCGGCCACATGGATGGCGCTGTACTTGCCTTCCACCTCGATGAACCGGATGTCCTTGACTTCTACCCGCCGAAGCTTGTTGCCTACTTTCGTGTAAAAGTGCTGCAATTTGGGCATGCCCACCCGGAGCCGCTTTTCAATCAGATAGGCCAAATCCCCCAGCGCAACCGTCTTCCACCGACCGCCCTCTTCCCCTTCGCTCCCGCCGGCCAACGTCTCCAGCACCTCCCCCGTCGCTGCCAACCGACTCACCGCAGAGCCGTGGCCGTTCCGGGCCATGGCACCATCGAGCCACTCCTCGGCATTCCATTCCCCTTCCATTTTAGACGCCTGTTCCGCGCAAACCTCCTCGATTTCAACGAACCGGAACCGCTCGGAGAGGACCCCACGCACGGTGTCCCATTCGGGTCCCAGTCGGCCGAGGAAAAGGACCCCATCCGGCTTGTGCTCCAAAGCCGCCAACGCAGCATCCTGAACGGATGTGGCCGAGGCCACCCCGAATCCCGATCGCTCCAGACACGCGGTCACCGCCTCGGCAGGTGACTCGGAAACCAGAAGTAATTTGCCTTTGTGCATGCTGAACGGATATGAATGAACAACAATCGCGCGTTGGGATTGTTCGTTCTATCTTCA
>JBIKTK010000303.1:0-2530 GCA_044348125.1 Flavobacteriales bacterium
CTGGCGATGATGTAGTGCCGTGATTGGGCCCTGGGGGATCGGTAGCCTGCTCCCTCGGCAATGTTGAGCAGAACGCTGGCTGAAGCGCGCCGGATTTGGTCCCGCAATCCCTCGTCACATCGAGCCACACCAACCCGGCGTCGCACATTCAAGACCCAAAACTCGGCCTTCTCCTCGGTCAAAAATCTCCTCTGTTTGGGCGCCTGTTCCATACGTTAAAGTACGGATTTACAGTCGTTTGGCCTATAAAAATCAACCCTATTTATCCACATCCCCACAAACCCCAAACCCCAAACTCCAAACTCCAAACTCAAACCCCAAACTCCAAACTCCAAACTCAAACTGTAAACTCAAACTCCCCCCTCACCGCACCACCACCACCGTACCGCGGGAGGTCAGGAGGCGGGGGGCGCTGGTTTCGGTTTCGGGGAAGGTGAGTTCGAGGGTCCAGTGGTAGATGGCGTTGGGGCCGAAGTAGCCAGCGTGGTCGGTGGTGGCGGGGTTGGGTTCGGTTTGGCCCATCCAAGCGACGGAGGGGTCATCGGTCGCGAAAATCAGCTGGCCCCAAGTGTTGAAAATGCGGAGGTTGTAGCGCTCCGGGGGGCAGCTCAGAACGGGTTGGAAGGCGTCGTTGACACCGTCGTTGTCGGGGGTGAAGGCGCTGGGGACCCAGGCGGAGCAGGCGCAGGGCTCGAGGCGCACTTCGAAGGGGGTGGTGATGGTTTCGCAGAGGTTGCTGATGGTGGCTTGGTAGCGCCCGGGACGATCGATGTAGATGGCGGGGGTGGTGGCGCCGGTGCTCCAGAGGTACTGGGTGGGGAAGGCGTTCGGTGGGTTTTCCATGCTGACGATCAGGGAGTCGCCGTTGCAGAGGAGCAGATCGGTGGGGGAGGGGGCGGACAGAGGGGCGGCGACGATGACGGTGATTTGGTCGGTCCAGGTGCAGCCGAGGAGGTCGGCAGAGGCGGTGTAGACGGCTGTGGAGCTTGCTTCGATCCAAGGCGTTGTCTCGCCGGTGCTCCAGGCAAGTTCGGTACCGGTGGGGAGGAGTCCGGCGGCGAGGACGGTGGTTTCCCCGGGGCACAGGGTACGGTCGGGGCCCAGTTCGAAGGACGGCAGGGGATGGACCGTGACCTGGACGGCGTCGCTCGCGGTGCATCCGTCGATGGTGACCGCCACGCCCACGGACCCGGGTTCAGAGACCTGCAACACGGGGCCGGTGGCGCCGGTCGTCCAGGTGGTTTGGTCGCTAGCGAAGAGCCCGGTTGAAAGGAGGGCCCATTCGCCGTCGCAGAATGCGACATCCGGGCCTAGATCGAAGTCGGGGAGGGGCACCACGCTGAGGAGGGTGGCGTCCGTATGGGGACAGCCTTGGATGGGCGTGCTGACGGTGTAGAGCCCTGCCTCGGATGCCCACAGGTCCGGGCCTGTCGAACCGGTGTTCCAACTGTAGGCCGGCGCGCCGGGAGCGGCGGTTAGGAGGACGCTGTCACCTTCGCAAACCGATAGGTTGTCAGGGAGCCCTGCATGGAAATAGGGTACATGATCTACCTGCAAGGTATCGTAGGCCAAACACAACCCAATCAAAATCTCTGCCACCAGCACGGCGTCTTCGCCCGCCACAGTCCACTGGGCCGCGTTGCCGGCCCATGCGCCGTTCAGGTACCAAGTGGTGGCGCTGGCCCCATAGCCGCTGGTCGCGGTGAAGGTGTTGCCGTCGCAGAGCACGATGTCTGCGCCCAGGTTCACCCCGGTGTTCGCAGAGGGCATCACCTGCACGACGTCGGTATGGGGGCAACCGGTCAAGGGGGCCGACACGGTGTAGAGTCCGGGCGCCGTTGCCCAGAGGGTGGGACCGGTGGTGCCGTCGTTCCAAGTATAGCTGTCCGCCCCGGGAAGGGCTGTCAACAAGACGCTGTCGTTGAGGCAGATGTCGATGGTGGTGGGCAATCCGGCATCGAACCAAGGCACATGATTCACCTCCAAGGTGTCCCGGGTGACGCAGACACCGTAGGTTACCTCGACCGCGATGGTGGCATCGGCACTGCCCACGGGAAAGGTGGCCGCCACCACCGGAAGGACCCCGCCCGGCCCGCCCGGCCCGCCCGGCCCGCCCGCAGCGACTGCGGTCCAGCTCGTGTTCACGGCCGGGTAGCCACTCGACAAAACCGCGGTGGCGGCGTCGCACAGGACCAGGTCCTCGCCCAGGTCCACCCCTTGGTTGGGCGAATCCACGACGTCGATGCCACCGGTGAAGGTGCAAACATCGGTGGTGACCTCGACCCCGTAAAAACCCGGCGCATCCACGTTGAGCACAGGGCCAGTGCCCCCAGTCGTCCAAACAAACCCGACCGGCGGGCCCGTCCAGGCGGCATTGCCCGCCGTCAGGTCCAGGGTCCCCCCGAGACACAGTTCGAGCGGGCCCGTCCCGAGGTTCAGCGGGTAGGTCGGATGCCAAGCGAGTGAAACCGTGTCCCGAACCGCGCACGTTCCCTGGGTCGCCACAGCGATGTAGGTCCCCGGTCCGGGC
>JBIKTK010000304.1:0-2529 GCA_044348125.1 Flavobacteriales bacterium
GGGCACCTCGATCGTGGCTTCGATCAAGAACGCCCCGTAGCCCACGAGCAAATCCGGCAGGGTCCACTGCACCGAGCTCCCCGGTTCCAACCATCCGGTCCAGTGGAACGGTACCTCGGGGTACTCATTGACCCGCACCCAAACCACGACCGAATCGATGGCGGTCATGCCCGTGTTCGCGATTTCAACCACCGGCGAGACCATGGGGCTGCAAGTAGACGCTGGCAAGTGCATGCCCGCCAGCGCGCCATCCAACGTGGAAACGGGCACCCCGCCCTCGCTCTCAAGAAGCGTGGGCCGGTAGGTCTCCAACACCGCCCGCATGCGGTCCCGCTGTCCTTCGGTGAACGCGTTCTTGCACGTCTCAGCCGTGTAGTCCAGGTAGTTCTCGACCAAGGCCTCGCTGCAGGCCGGTGAACCCGTGCAGGATCCGTTTGCCACCGTCGGTGGGGTGTCACAAACGCAGTCCCCTTGGGTGGTGCAGTTCGTCTCGACGGCGGGGCAGCTGTTCGTTCCGAAGAACGTGTGCAGCAAACCCAGGTAGTGTCCGGCCTCGTGCGTCAGCGTCCGGTTCATCTGCGTCCAGGGTTTGAGGTTCCCCGTGGTTCCGAAGGCGTTGAACAGCACCACGATGCCGTCCAGGGTGCTGGCAATCGGCGGCAGGTACGCATATCCTTGGATGCCTGTCCCCCCGTCGTTGTTGTCGATTTCCGGCACTACCCATACATTCAAGTAGCTGTCTGCAGGCCAAACACTCCAACCCTTCACCTCTGCCTCATCGGCCCCCTGACTGCCCAGGACGCGGATGCCCCCCGTGGCAAAACCCGCCAAACCGCTGGCGTCTGCCCGGACGATGCCGGTCGTGGGCGCTCCATCCGGGCTCCGGCTGGCCAGCACAAATTCGATTTCGGTGTCTACCCCTGAGCCTTCGCCCGGGGTGCCTGCCAGCCGACGGAAGTCCGCGTTGAGCGCCGCGATGGCACTCCAAACCTGTTCGTTGCTGATGTTCGATCCCGATCCCACGGGTTCCCCGATGTGCATCACGTGCACCACCACTGGAATCCGGTAGATCTCCCCCGACATGCGGTGGCCCGCCGGACTGTGTGCCCGAAACCGGTTGCGCATCTCCTGCGCCTTCACCACCTCCTGAAAACGTGCGAAGTCCCGCCGGGCCCCCGCCTGTACCTGCTGGCGCTCCCAGAGCACATCGGTGGGACACCCCGCTCCGGGATGCACCACATCTGACTCCGGCGCCGTCCGCAGCATGGGAACGGAACCTTGCGCTGAAACCTGGGACCAACATCCCCAAGCGAGACCGAGCATCAACAGCCCGAGGGCGATGGGGGAGGGAAGGGGGTAACGTAGGGTCATGAAAAAACCTTGTGGCCCCCGATACGCAATCGGCTCCCACAAGGTTTCACGGTGCGGTGGCAGCCAGCCCCCCCACCCCGTCCGCGCTCCGCGGAATTACTCGAACGAAATCAACTCCACCTCAAACACCAGTGCGGCGTACGGCGGAATCGGGCCTTGGGGATTCGGACGGGCGCCGTAGGCAATCTCTTGCGGAATGAAGAAACGCGTCTTGCCTCCTGCCTTCATCAGTTGCAGGCCCTCCGTCCAACCGGGAATCACCTGGTTGAGCCCGAAGGTGATCGGTTCGCCCCGCTTGTAGCTCGAGTCAAATTCCGTTCCGTCGATGAGCGTTCCTGCATAATGGACCGTGACCTGGGAGGTGGCGCTGGGCGAAGCCCCCTTGCCCTCCACCAGGTGGATGTACTGCAGACCCGATGCCGTGGTTTGCACGCCTGGCTTCGTTTTGTTGTCCGCCAGAAACGCCTCGCACTCCGCTTTGTACGCTGCATCCTTCGCCTCGCGCATTTCCTGGATGACGCGCCCCACCAACTCATTCGCCTCTTCCGGCGTCATCGTGGCATTGCCTGCACCGTGCGCAGAAAAACCGGCCGTCAGGGCAGCGGCGTTGAGGCCTTCGATGCCTTCTTGTTGGAGGTTGGCGGCGAACAGCACACCAAATGCGTAGCTGACTTCGGTCATGTTGGGGGAGGTTTGGGCCTGGAGCAGGCCGGTGTGGGAAAAGACGACCGCACCGAGTGCAGCCAGGATCAAAGATTTGCGCATCATGATGGAATTTGTGCCGGCCGGGTGAAAGTCCATTCGTCGGCGGTTGAGAGGGTTTCGTTGAATTGGTAACCGAGACCCGTGAAGCCGAGAAGGCCTTCGGGCTGGCTGATTTTCTGACGGACCACAAACCGTGCCATTTTGCCCCGTGCGTGCTTCGCATAGGTCATCAGAGATTTGTACGTCCCATCTACTTCCTCCTTGAAGTGGATGTGGATGACCCGGGCTTGGAGGGCAGGCCGCAGCACGGCTTTGCTGTATTCCACGCTGGCCAAATTCACCACAACCCCCTCGCATTCTTGTGCCACGTGTTCCGCCAGTCGGTCTCCCCAAAAAGCATACAGGGAAGGCACCCCTTTCGAAACGGCCCACTTCAATCCCATCTCCAATCGG
>JBIKTK010000305.1:0-2527 GCA_044348125.1 Flavobacteriales bacterium
GAACAGGATGGTGAACGAACTGCTCAGGGCTGACAGCAGGTTCGCCGCCATGGCCGCTGAGGCGGGCGAGGCGAACATCATGAAAAACCGCGCCAGCAGCATGAAGAAGGGCGCTCCCGGAGGGTGGCCTACTTCCAGTTTGTAAGCGGAAGCAATGAATTCACCGCAATCCCAGAAGCTCGCGGTGGGCTCCAGGGTGAGGACATACACCACCGTGGCCACGGCCCAAACCAACCAACCCACACCGTTGTTCAGAAATCTGTACTGCATCCTTCGGAAATGAAGCGCCTAAGTTAACCCAAGTCGCGGCGTCCCCGGTTCGGTGGTTGGAGTGGGACGTGGCTTTCAGTGCGAAACGGCGAACTTCTTTGTGGTTGTGCCGTCGGGGGTTTGTAGGTGGATGAAGTACCACCCGGAGGTCCAGGTAGTCACTTCGAACCGCATGGGGGACCGGCCGGTGCCTGCCGACTGCAGGGCGCCCGTGGCGGATCGGATTTCCCAGCGCACCGCCGTTTCGGCGGCGCATGACACCGTCACATGCTCTTCAGCGGGGTTGGGGTGGACCGTGGCCTCCGGTGTGGGGTGACGGGGGGGAGAAACGGCGGCTGTGCAGGCGGCGTTGAGGGGGAGGGTTTGGCCTGTCCACTCCGACGTCCACTGCAAGGGCATGCCGGACGCATCCCCCAACAGGGTTCCCAGCTCCGCCCAGGCCCACGCTGGGGCATCGAGCAGCAGGTCGTAACAGAGTGCCGGCAGGCAGAGGGTCACGGTATCACCCGTCCAGCCTGCCCCGCATTCCCAGCTCTCCGCCCAGTCCCAGCCGCCCACGGGCAAGCCCAACCAGTTCGCCTCCAGGGTGAAGGTCATTCCGAAGCCGGACACCACGGCGCCGGACGGGCTGATCGACAGGGTCACCTCCTCACAGGCCAGCGCGCCCGATTCTACCTCGGTACAGGCGGCCGCGCCCTCCGGACAAGCCGGGGTCGCTGCTCCCTCCACACAAACGACGTACACCCCGGGCTCCCCCTCCCAGGTCCAAACCACCGGGTTGCCCACTGCCTCCCCCGCTTCTCCCAAGCTCCAAACCAGCGGCCCATCCCACAACCCGCCCCCAGGCCCTACTGCCGAGAACATCCAGACCCCGGGCATTACCTGCTCGGCTGCCACCTCGATCGGGCACCCCTCGGTACAGTCCTCCTCGCAGAGCAGGACGGTCACCGCCTGTGTCGGACAGCCGGGAACAGCGAGTTGGGCGACCACGGGCACGCATTCGGCCTCGATGACCGACCAGTCGGGGGCAAACGCGGTCCAGGGTCCGTCTCCCAAGATCTGGTTTCCTGCAGTCCAAACCACCGAACTCCCCACAGGCAATTCCGGGAAGCCCACCTCCCACACGTTGCAACCCGCATCATTCGTCACCGGAACCCACGTACAATTGGTGGTTTCGGAGCATCCGGTCACCTCGACCTCGGTTTGCAGCGTCACCCCCCCGGGACACAACGACGAAGTATACACGGCCGTCACCCCATACCCGCCATCCTCAGGGAATACGTGTTGGACAAAGTGTCCCCCTTCGACGGAAGTGCCGTCCCCAAACGTCCACAGCACAGACTCCCCGGGAACAAACCCCCCGATTTCGAAAGCCCAAGCACAACCCTCCCCCTGTGCAAAATCAATCTCATCCGGGCAATCCGTGGCCGCCTCCGGTACACACACAGCCAACACCCACTGCTGCGGCCCATCGGACAGCCAGCCCGTCTCCAGCCCCTCCCCGCTCAAGTCCCAATCGAGTAGGTCCCCGTTGAGCGGGACATTGGCACCCAGCACCACCTCATAACACCCAGGCTCCAAGCACCAGGTCTCCTCCCAAGCCTGTGGGCCATTGAAAGGGACTGTGAACACCGGCACCACCGCAACCCCTTCCGAAAGAACTGCCACCGTGACCAGCGCTGGCTGCGTGGCGATGCCCTGCCAGTCTAAGCCCAATACAACGGGGACACAAGGTTCCTGTGCGTGCGACGCGCTGCTCCCCAACCACCCCGCCAACAACACCCCTGCGATGCTCAGGACTTCAATCTTGTTCATGGAGCGTAGACCCCCAGCCGCTCAAAAAGGTTGCGCCTCAGCCCACAAACCGAGGATCCACCTCCATCACATGGCCACACGCGCTGCAGGTCCGCAAGGCCTCACTCCCATAGAATTCACGGAACCGGGGCAAGAAGTCCTTCTCGATGTTCTCCAGCGTGAAGTACGTCTCGTGCAGTTTGTGGTTGCATTGGTCGCAGAACCACAACAGGCCATCCTTCGACTCCGGACGCTTTCGCTCGATGACCAGCCCGATGGAGCCCGCTTCCCGCATGGGGCTGTGGGGCACACCGGCCGGGTGTAGGTACATGTCGCCGGGACCCAAACGCATGTCCACCGCCCGGCCCTCGTCTTGGATGCGGACGGTGATCGAGCCTTCAATCTGATAAAACAACTCCTCCGTCTCGTTGTAATGATAGTCCTTGCGGGCATTGGGGCCCGC
>JBIKTK010000306.1:0-2526 GCA_044348125.1 Flavobacteriales bacterium
TGACATCGCCTTGTATTACGTGAACTTGGCGGGCATGCCTTCCATGGGTTCGGATGATGCGGGCAACCTGTATTTGACCTATGCAGGCATCATGGAGAACTTCTCCACGGGCGTTCAGAACTACCGTCACATTTATCTGATTCACTCGGAGGATGGCGGTCTCACCTGGAATACGGAAACCGGTTGTGATTTGACACCGGACGTGGAATTCGACGGTTATGAGTGTTTCTTCCCTTGCATCGCTCCACTGGTATCCGATGGGGTGGTGGACTTGATTTACATGCGGGACTACGAGCCCGGGTTGCATGTTCGGGGCGATGAGGATCCCAGCGACATCAACGACATCTTGCACTTGCGCATACCGGTGGATGGATTGGGCGACTGCAGCGTCATCACCTACGAAAGCGTGGATGTGGCAGAGCCTTTTGCACCCGGTGAAATCACCTTGTACCCGAACCCAGCGGTCGACCAAGTGGAGCTGTTGTTGCAGCGTCCCGGTGTCCACCAGGTTCAGGTGTACGACTTGATGGGGCAGGTGGTGCGTTCGTTCGCCACCCGCTCGTCGGTGGAGCGCCTCGATGTTTCGGATTTGGCATCTGGACTTTACGTCGTCGAGGTGGCACAGGGAACCGCACGCACGGCCTTGCGCCTCGCGGTACGTTGATACTGCAGGGGCACAAGCCCTGAAACAAAAAGCTGTGCAAGCGGCCTGCCGAAAGGTGGGCCGCTTGTTTTTTCCACCCCATCTTTGGGTCCATGCAGGTTGAGATCATTTCCATTGGTGATGAGCTTTTGATAGGCCAAACCACCAACACAAATGCCGCTTGGATGGGGGAACAAGCCCTGCGTTCGGGTTTGCAGTGCAGCCGGGTCCATACCATTGGGGACGATCCTGAGGTGCTCCGGGCGGTGTTGGATGAAGTGTTGGGGCGGGTGGATTTGGTCTGGATCACGGGCGGATTGGGCCCAACGCAAGACGACCGAACCAAGGATGCGTTGGTGGGGTACTTCGGCTGTGACGTGGCTCTGCATGCGCCCACGCTCGCGGGCATCGAAGCGTATTTTGCCCAACGGAAGTTGCCGATGCTGGAGGTGAATCGGCAGCAGGCGCTGTTGCCCACGGGTCCGAGAACGGCGATCCTGTCCAACCCGCGGGGGACGGCGGCAGGCATGTGGTTCGAAACCACCCGGGGCCAGGTGGTGGTGGCGATGCCGGGGGTTCCGAGCGAGATGCAGGGGCTGCTGCTCGAGGAGGTGCTTCCCCGCGTGCGGGCCCGCTGGCCCCTTCCGCACCGCCCACAACGCACGGTTCGGGTCCACGGGGTCGGCGAGGCGTACATCAGCAACCGCTTGGGCGAATGGGAGACGGCCTTGGCAGCGCGGGGCGTTGCGATCGCGTTCTTGCCCCATTTGGGCTCGGTCCGGGTGCGCTTCAGCACGGTCGCATCGGATCCCTCCGCAGGGGAAGCGCTGCTGGACCAGGTGTGTTCGGAGTTTGTAGGCCAAATCGGCTCCCCAGCTTACTCCACCTCAGACGAGCCGCTGGCCCAAGTGGTCGGTGCGCAGTTGCTCGCCCGAAACCAGCGGCTCGCCGTGGTGGAATCCTGCACAGGTGGGGCGCTCGCCGCGGCCTTGACCGCGGTCCCGGGGGCCAGCCGCTATTTCCTGGGGGGCATCGTGGCCTACGATGGGGGCATCAAGTCCTTGCTGGCGGATGTGGACCCGACATGGTTGGAGGCCCATGGCGCCGTGAGTGAGCCGGTGGCGCTGGCCATGGCCCAGGGGGGTAGGCTGCGCATGGGCGCGGACTGGGTGGTGGCCACCACGGGCGTGGCCGGGCCCGATCCAGCGCCCGGTCCGGCTGGCGGCCCTCCCGTGCCGGTCGGTACCGTGGTGATCGCGGTGGCAGGCCCTGGAACCCACGCCGCCCGGGCTTTCACCCTCGGCGCCCCTGCCCGGCACACCCGCGCACAGCGCATCGAGCGCTGGGTCGGGGATGCACTGGATCGCTTGCGGCAGGAAATCTCGGCGCGGTGATTTTCGGCAAAGCGATTTTCGGTGTGGTGATTTTCGGTGCGTCAGTTGGGTTTTTAGGAATTTCGTTGTTTCTTTGCGCTCCCCAAAAAAGGAAGACATGAGCCGCATTTGTGAACTCACCGGAAAGAAAGTGATGGTAGGAAACAACGTTTCCCACTCCAACCGCAAAACCAAGCGCCGTTTCTTCCCCAACCTCCAGAAGAAGCGCTTCTTCGTAGAGGAGGATGGAACTTGGGTTACCCTGCGGGTCTCCGCGGCGGCCATTCGCACCATCAACAAGTTGGGAGTGAAGGGTGCCATTGCGAAAGCAAAGGAGAAGGGCATCTACATCGAGAAGTAAGATCAGACCCAGTCTGAAACCATCGGAATTCTGAGCCGCCCATCCCGGGCGGCTTTTTTTTATCTCCTTTTTTCTATGTCTCCAGCAACCCGCCGAGGTTGGTCCGGTGCGGCGCCGCGAGGTCGGTTCGGCGCGGTGAGGTCGGTCCG
>JBIKTK010000311.1:0-2523 GCA_044348125.1 Flavobacteriales bacterium
GGGGGGGGGGGGGCGTTCAGGGCGGACCAGGTCGTGGTGGTGGATGCCATCGGGAAGCAGAGCACGGCGCTGGCGAGCAGTTTGACGCGGACCGGGGATTTGGCCGCAGGCGACCAGGGCCTGGTGTTCGGCTATGCGACGGATGAGACGCCGGAGCTGATGCCGCTGCCCATCCTGGCCGCCCACCGGATTACGGCGGGCCTGGCGCAGGCGCGGAAGTCGGGCGCGGAATGGGTTCATGGGGGCAGAAACGATGTGCTGCGAAAGTACGTGGTTGTTGCAATGCGAACAGAATCAAGCACTCACCAGCGGGATGCGCGAGCGGGGTGGATTGTTTGTATATTGTGCTGAATTAGAAATATGGAAGTGATGAATAGGGGATTCGGTAGGGGAGGGCTGCGGGGTGTGGTGCGGGCGGTGGGGTTCGTGTGGGGGGTGGCGGGGGCGGGCGCCGCAGGCGTTTGGTCCCAAACAGACCCCGCCCCGATCACCATCGACTACCCGTACAATCCGGACGCGGACGAGAACGGCAACATCGGCACGGAGGATCTGCTCGAGCTGCTCGCGGTCTTCGCCACGGAATTCGCGCCGGCCTCCATGACCGTCGACGGCATGACGCTCGAGGCGTATTTGGTCGTGCTTTCGAACCAAATCGCCGCCCTCCAAGCCACCCTCGCCTCCGGCTCCGGCGGCTCCGGCGGCTCGTGGGGCGTCGTCGACGTGACGGTGAACAGCGACAACACCCTCACCTTCCTCTTCGCCGACGGCACCACCCTCGCCACCCCCATCCTCGTCGGCCCCGCGGGCATTCCCGGCCCTGCCGGGCCTGCGGGTCCTGCTGGAGCGGATGGCGCTCCTGGTGCTCAGGGCGCGCAGGGTCCGCAGGGTCCGCAGGGTGTTGCTGGTCCTGCAGGTCCAGTAGGTCCTATCGGTCCTGCCGGCCCACAAGGAGTGCAGGGAGTTGCTGGTCCTGCTGGTCCAACGGGTCCTGCCGGTCCTGCGGGTGAAGCAGGTCCTCAAGGTCCACAAGGAGTGCAGGGAGTTGCTGGTCCTCAAGGTCCTGTGGGGCCAGCAGGTCTCGCCGGTCCTGCTGGTGTAAACGGTGTGGATGGTGCTCCTGGTCCTCAGGGGCTTACCGGTCCCGCTGGACCGGCGGGTGCAACCGGTCCCGTGGGGCCATCGGGTCCTTCCGGACCGCAGGGGCCCCAAGGTCCACAGGGACCGTCGGGTGGACCTCTCCCCACGGGGTTAGGTCCCTATCCGGGCGAAGTTGCGATGTGGGATGGTACGCAGTGGGTAATCCGCAGAATGTACGGTTGTCCTATTCCAGGCTCGTGCAATTTCATCGGTGACTGGGACTACGAAGGATTGGCAGATGAACGTGTTTGTGTTTATCCAACTAATTGGAATGTATGTCCCTTCGCCAGTTGTGATGACGGAAATTCCCTCACCTACAACGACCGATACGATGCGAACGGGCAGAATTGCTACGGTACCTATTGCAATGGGGCGTGTGCCGGTTTGCCTTGTGACGATGGCGACGCAACGACTTACGCGGATGCATGGAATGCAGATGGAACTGTATGCACAGGATACCCTTGCACCGGAGATGCCGTGGACTGCGCAGGAGCAGGTCCTTGTGCGGGTGTACCCTATGTGCTTTTCGATGCCAAAGCCTATGCCCTCGTCGAAATCGGCACCCAATGCTGGTTCAAGGAGAACCTTGCGAGTGACTTCTACCGGAATGGAGACCCTATTCCCGGGAATTTGTCGGATTTCCAGTGGTCGAACACACTGTTAAGTGCGCAGGCAATCTGGGGGGAAGGGTATGGGTGGGGGGATGTAGGGGCCAGTTTAGCCACATACGGTCGACTCTACAATTTCTTTGCCGTGAGCGACAGCCGAGGACTGTGTCCCACGGGGTACCATGTGCCCAGCGATGAGGAGTGGACCGTCCTCGAAAATCACGTCGGTGGATCCAACGTGGCGGGCACCGCACTGAAGTCTTCTCCGTCGGACACGCCCGCCTGGGACGGCGATAACTCAAGCGGCTTCTCGGCTTTGCCCGGTGGCTACCGCTACGGCGACCTTGGCTTCTTCCTCAATCAGGGCAACTACGGGCACTGGTGGTCTTCCTCCCCGAGTGAAGCAGGCGCTTGGTACCGCTACCTGTACTCTGGGAGCTCGACTGTCCTCCGAAGCAGCGACTACGCACGTTACGGCTTTTCTGTCCGTTGCGTCCGGGATTGATGACTCTTTGACTATTTGACTCTTTGACTCTTTAAATAATCGCCGGCTTGCCGGCGATTTTTTTTTGGCCCCGCCCACCCCCTCGTTCTCAACCTCGTTCTCGTTCTCGTTCTCGTCCTCGCCCTCAACCTCAACCTCGTCCTCGCCCTCACTCCCCCCTCCCCACCGCCCGATCCCGCCCGTCCAAATCCCGGACGTAGAGCAACACCGTGTAGCGGTTGTCCGTCAGCGCATGCGAGCCCTCGAAGGTGGTCACGTCCGCGGGCGCGCCCG
>JBIKTK010000033.1:0-8078 GCA_044348125.1 Flavobacteriales bacterium
GGGTTTGGTCTACAAGGGTTATACCATACAACCTTACAGCCCCAAGGCGGGAACGGGATTGAGTTCCCATGAACTCAATCAGCCAGATGCCTACAAGATGGTGAAGGACACCACCGTAGTGGCCCAGTTCCGTGCGTTGCCAGATTGTGCCGAACGGGTGAAGGCGCATGCCACGGTACCTCTTGGAGAATGGACGGACTTGCCGGTGGATTTTCTGGCCTGGACGACCACACCTTGGACGTTGCCTTCCAATACGGCCTTGGCGGTCGGTCCCGATTTGGAGTATGCGTTGGTTGCGACCCGAAACCGTTACACGGACGAGGCGGTGTTGGTGGTTTTGGCCTCGGACTTGGTAGGGAAGCACCTCGGCGAGTCGCCAGAAGTTGTGGCCCGGTTCAGTGGGGCCGATTTGTGTGGTGTTCGCTACGAGCCGTTGTTGGATTGGGCGAGTCCCATGGAGCGGCCGGAGGATGCCTTCCGGGTCATTCCTGGTGATTTTGTGACGACGGCGGATGGAACGGGCATGGTGCACATTGCGCCGACGTTCGGTGCAGATGACGCGCGGGCTGCTGCCGCTGCAGGTGTTCCGCCCATGTTGGTCGATGATGGTGCGGGAAACGGGGTTCCGTTGGTGGACATGCAAGGCCGAATCCGACAAGGCGTTGGGCCATTCGCGGGACGTTACGTGAAGCAGGAATATTACGCAGATGGGGAGGCTCCCGAGCGATCCTTGGATGTTGAAATCGCCATCTTGCTCAAGGAACGGGGACGTGCCTTTCAGGTGGAGAAGTATGAGCACAGCTACCCCCACTGTTGGAGGACCGACAAGCCCGTGTTGTATTATCCGCTCGACAGCTGGTTCATCCGGACCACTGCTGTCCGGGATCGGATGATGGAACTCAATGAGACCATCCGCTGGAAACCAGCCAGCACAGGGTCCGGTCGCTTCGGCAAATGGTTGGAGAATGTGAACGACTGGAACCTCAGCCGATCGCGGTTCTGGGGCATTCCCCTGCCGATTTGGCGAACAGAAGACGGAACCGAAACCCGCTGCATCGCGTCGGTGGCTGAATTGAAATCGGCATGTGATGCCGCTGTGGAGCGGGGTTGGATGGCGGAAAATCCGCTCGCGGGTTTTCAGGAATCAGATCTTTCTGATGAAAACTATGCACGCATTGATTTGCACAAGCACATCGTGGACGGCATCGTGCTGGTTTCTGAGCGTGGACTACCCATGCGCCGCGAGAGCGATTTGATCGATGTTTGGTTTGACAGCGGTGCCATGCCCTACGCGCAGTGGCATTATCCATTTGAAAACCAGGACAAAATCGATGCGGGAACGGCGTTTCCGGCTGATTTCATCGCGGAGGGTGTAGACCAAACCCGGGGCTGGTTTTACACCCTTCATGCAATTGCAACCTTGGTTTTTGACCAGGTAGCGTATCGTTCCGTGTTGTCGAATGGTTTGGTGTTGGACAAATTGGGGAGGAAGATGTCGAAGCGGTTGGGCAATGGGGTAGATCCATTTGAGACGTTGCAAGCACATGGTCCCGATGCGACGCGGTGGTACATGATGGCGAACGCACAGCCTTGGGAGAATTTGCGATTTGACCAGGAAGGCATTTCAGAAACCCAACGGAAGTTTGCAACCCTGCACAACACCTATGGATTTCTGAGCCTGTACGCCAACATCGATGGCTATCAAGGGAGCCGTGAAGAGGTTCCCCATGCACGCCGTCCCGAGCTGGACCGCTGGATTCTATCGCGCTTGAATTCCCTGGTGGCTGAGGTGGATTTGGCCTATGCAGAATTGGAGCCAACCCGCGTAGCCCGCGCGATTCAATCGTTCATGATCGATGACTTGTCGAATTGGCACGTTCGTTTGAGCCGCCGGCGATTCTGGAAAGGGGTGATGAACGAGGACAAAGCCAGCGCCTATGAGACCTTGGTGGCGTGTTTGCGTCACATTGCGGTCTTGGGTGCTCCCATTGCCCCGTTTTACATGGATCGGTTGTATCGGGATTTGGCAGCGGGTTTGCCAGATGCGGCAGAGCCGTTTGCGGATTCCGTCCATCTGGCCGACTTTCCTCAAGTGCGATCGGAGTGGGCAGATGCGGAATTGGAGGCCAGGATGGCATTGGCCCAGCAATTGAGTTCTTTGGTGTTGGGATTGCGTAAGCGGGAGAAACTTCGGGTTCGTCAACCGCTCCAGCGCATCATGGTGCCCGCGTTGACGGAGGCGTTCCGCGTCCGATTGGAATCGGTCCGGGATTGGGTGCTCGCAGAGGTAAATGTCAAGGAGCTCCAAGTCCTTTCCAGTGGTGAGGGCGGCATCGTGAAGCGCATCAAACCCGATTTCAAAGCCCTGGGACCCAAATGCGGCAAGTCGATGAAGGAGGTGGCGGCAAAGTTGTCTGAAGCGGATTCCGCGGCCATTGAAAGGTTGGAAGTCGATGGTCGCTTGGAAGTGAATTTGGGGCCAGGCTTGGCTCCTGTGGAGGTGTTGCTTTCTGAGGTAGAGATCCAAACCGAGGACATCCCGGGCTGGTTGGTGGCCTCGGAAGGCGAGGTGACCGTTGCCTTGGACATCCGGGTGGATGAGGCCTTGCGGGCAGAGGGCATCACACGGGAAGCGGTAAATCGTATCCAACAGTTGCGCAAAGAATCGGGCCTGGAAGTGACAGATCGGATCACCTTGGATGTGGCTGCGTCTGACGACTTGCGGGGGCAATTGGAGAAGAATTTGGCCTATCTTCGAACCGAGGTGCTGGCCGATGAAGTGCGCTGGGTGGCCCAAGTCGAAGCGGAAGCGCTGGATTTGGGAGACGGGGTGCTGGTGGCTTTTGCCTTGCATAAATCAAATCAATAGAAGGAGATGGCAGAAATTCGCTACTCGGACAGTGACCTCGCGGAATTTGAGGGGCTGATCTTGGAAAAATTGAAATTGGCGAAGGAGAATCTGGATGAGCTGCAAAAGGCTCTTTCTCACCAGGACGACAACAGCACAGACGATACGGCACCGACGTTCAAGATGATGGAGGATGGCTCAGAGACCATGAGTCGGGAGGAAACGGCGCAGTTGGCAGCACGGCAACAGAAGTTCATCATGAACTTGGAAAATGCGTTGCTGCGGATCAAAAACAAGACCTACGGGGTGTGCCGGGTAACAGGCAAGTTGATTCCCAAGGAGCGTTTGCGGTTGGTACCGCATGCGACGATGTCCATCGAAGCGAAGAACCAGCAGTAATCTCGGTACCCGTTGAACGGACTGTTGCGCTCTGTGGTTTTGCCGGTGTTGGTGCCGGTTTTGGTGGTCGATCAGTGCATCAAACTTTGGATCAAGACCGGATTTACCATTGGTCAACAAACGTCTTTGGTTCCAGGCTTGCTGGAGATGCAATTCATTGAAAACGAAGGATTTGCTTTCGGTTGGGCGCTGCCAGGCATGGCAGGGAAGTTGGCGCTGACGCTTTTCCGCATCGTTGCTGCTGTCGGAATTGGATGGTTCGCTGCGCGGTTGGTCCGAGAAGGGGCTCCGAGGGGATTGCTGGTTGCGGTGGGATTTGTTTGGGCAGGCGCGCTCGGCAACATCGTGGACAGTGCTTTGTATGGGGTTCTGTTCTCGGCGAGTGGTTGGGAGACGATCGCTCAGTTCTTGCCGGCAGAGGGGGGCTATGCACCGGTGGGCATGGGCCATGTGGTTGACATGTTTCACTTCACGGTGCGCTGGCCAGCAGCATGGCCGATCGCATCGATGCAAGGTCGCGAGGTGTTTCCTCCCATTTGGAATTTGGCGGATGCCGCCATCTCCTGTGGGGTGATTTGGATCTTGATTCGCCAACGGCATTATTTTCCAGCGGAGGAAGCCCCCGCCAGCGCTGGACAGCACCCGACAGAGGATAAAGGAGATTCTCCGTTGGTTTGAAGCGTTATGCGGCTCAGTGAATGGGCTCGACCCAATCGCCGTGTTGACGGATGAGGTCAATCAGAGCCTCCACTGCCTCGGATTCAGGTACATTGCGGCGCACGACTTCCTTCTCCTTGTACAAGGTGATTTTGCCTGGGCCCGTTCCCACGTATCCATAGTCGGCATCGGCCATTTCACCGGGACCGTTGACAATGCAGCCCATGATGCCGATTTTGATGCCTTTGAGGTGGTGCGTGACCGCTCGGATTCGGGCAGTGGTCTCTTGCAGGTCGAAGAGGGTCCTTCCACAGCTGGGGCAACTGATGTACTCGGTTTTTGAAATCCGGGTCCGAGTTGCTTGCAAAACTCCGAACGCCGTCGCATTGATTGTTTGAAGGGGGAGCGGGGATTCCAACCAAATGCCATCACCGAAGCCATCGAGCAAGGGCCCGCCCACATCGGTGGCGGCATAGAGTTGAAAGGTCTCCGCATCTGCCGCGGGATAGAACCGCCTGAAGACCACCGGGGCTGAAATTCCCGCAGCATCCAAGTGCATGCAAGCTGCTCGGAGATCCGCCATGGCGTGGGGATGTTCTGTCTCAAGCACCAAAACGATGTCCTTGCGGTCCGCCAATTGACCGAGAAAATCGACCGTCAAATCGGCCCGATGGGCACGGATGAAATGAAAGGGGGCTTCCCTGTGGGAATCCCATTCGGCGGCGGTCCACAGGGGAACGTGCCGCTCTTTCCCTTCCCAATGACGGGCATCCTGGATGACCCCCAAGGTGCCGGGCAATGGGAAATCCAGTCCCCGTTCCCCCGTGTAAACGAAGTCGCAGGCCAAATCATCCAAATTCCATTTGTCCAACGGCACGCTGTATCGGTACCCGCATCCATACAGTGCAGCCGGCGTCAACGCTTCTCGGTTGCGGAGGTCGTGCACCACAACGGGCACGTGCCGCTCGCCCATGCGATCGACTGCATGGGTTTTGCGCCGGGCATAGGCATAGGGGTCGTAGGTCAGGGGAGCCGCTGGCACCGGCGGATGGGCCGCACGGTTCACGTAGCGGTCGACCAGTTTGCGCGCCACGGGAATCTCGGCTTCCGGCGCCTCCGTGAGGGAAACCCGCACCGTATCGCCGAGCCCGTCTTCGAGCAACGTCCCGATGCCCACGGCACTTTTGATGCGTCCGTCCTCGCCATCTCCTGCCTCGGTGACCCCGAGATGCAGCGGATAATCCATGCCCTCGGCTTCCATTCGGGCGACCAACAGCCGGTAGGCTTGGACCATCACCTGCGGATTCGAGGACTTCATCGAAATCACCAGGTCATGGTAGTCCAAACTCCGACAAATCCGCAAAAACTCCAAGGCGCTCTCCACCATTCCCAGGGGCGAATCCCCGTAACGGCTCATGATGCGGTCGCTCAGGGAGCCGTGGTTCGTGCCGATGCGCATCGCCCGGCCCAACGCCTTGCACTTCAGTACCAGCGGGGTGAATCGCTCCCGAATGCGTTCCAATTCTGCCGCGTACGACGCATCCGTATATTCGATGGATTCAAACCGCTTTTTGTCCGCGTAGTTGCCCGGGTTGACCCGAATCTTCTCCACGAAATCCGCCGCCCGTTCGGCGGCGTTGGGGGTGAAGTGGATGTCGGCCACCAAGGGCACGTGTCCATAACCGGCGGCTTCCAGCTGTGCCTTGATTTCCTCCAAGGCAGCGGCTTCAACCAACGAAGGCGCCGTGATGCGCACCAGTTCACAGCCCGCTTCGATCATCCGGATGCTCTCGGCGACCGTGGCTTCCACATCGCGGGTGTCCGCAGTGGTCATAGACTGCACCCGGATGGGGGCATCCCCGCCCAAGGTCAGGGCCCCGATCGAGACCTTCCGGCTGGGACGACGGTGGTAGGCAAAGAGGCTGGTGCAATAGGGCGCAGAAGCCTTCGCGTGTTCCAGAGGAGCGGAGGCAACGGGAGATCCGGGGGTTTCCATGCCCGAAAGTTAATCCTGCATGTCCCTCCTTTTCCACCGAATACGGCGGAAAGGCGAGCCTGTCCGATGCAGCCGCATGGCACGAAGTGCGTACCGAAGCCCGAGCAGAAAGGTGGCCAAGAAGAACACCAAGGATCCCGTCAAACCATCGGGTTGGGACAAGAAGAAGTTGAACAATCCGTGCAGCAAGGCGGCCAACAACAGACCCCACCAAGCAAACCCCCGGATGCCCTCGAACTTCTGCCGCCCGAGGAAATAGCCGACCAGAACCGACCACGAGGCATGACCGGGAATGCTGAAGAACGCCCGACCCAAGGCGACCGGAAACCCACCTTCGAGCACGTACATCACGTTCTCCACCGTGGCAAACCCAAGACCGCACATCGCACAGTACACAATGCCGTCATAGGGTTCGTTGAATGCACGCCGGGGATAGAGAAACAGCCTCACGAGGAAGAACTTTGAGAACTCCTCCGGCAATCCGACTGCAAGGATCCAAGAGAGCGCGGCAAAGGCGAGGTGCGGACTCTGCAGATCTAGGCCGGTTCGGGACATCAGAAAACTCAGCACCAAGGCGGGGAGGATGCTGAAAGCCCCGAGCAGAAAGGCGAGCAACAGGAGCCGAGCCGGTTCCTTCTCGTGCTCATCCCGCCAGTAAATGAAAAGACCCACGGCCATGGCCGGAGAGATGGCAGCAGCGAGGAGCAGCAGAAGTTCGTGGGACATGCCAGCGGAGGTTGCGGAAACAATGTAGGCCAAACCCAGCGCTCCCCAAAACCTTCCGTTCACAGGATTGTTCCCATCGTAACTTTCCACCATGCAGGGCTACGTTTTTCACGCATACAGACCAGAGGAGGACCGCAGGAGCCGATTTGAGCGCCTGCGGGACGTCTTCTTGGAACTCGTGACCCACACGGCCGGGGATGTGGAGGAGGCCCTGGACTGGATGAAGGAGTTGGATGCGAAGTATGGGCTGACCTCCCCGGATTACACCCTGGATGACTTTGTAGCGGAGTTGCGGCAGCGGGGCTACATCCGGGATGGGGAGCGGGGTTCGGGAGGCCGACGTGGGCTCGGGGCCCGGGGAGAGCAGGGCATCCGGGACCGGGCTTTGGACCAGGTTTTTGGGAACCTCCAGAAGGCCGACGCCGGCGGGCATGCCACCCGGTCTCGCGGGCGCGGCGATGAATCGACCGCCGACCGCCGGCCTTACGCCTTCGGCGACCCGCTCGACGCCATCGACTTCGGGGCTTCGTTGCGCAATGCCCAGATCGCCTCTGGCCTGGACGACCTGCAGCTCACCGAACGCGACCTCGTGGTGGAGGACCGGTTGCACCGGTCGAACGCGGCCACGGTCCTGATGATCGACATCAGCCACTCCATGATCCTTTACGGCGAAGACCGGATCACCCCGGCGAAGAAAGTCGCCATGGCCCTCGCCCAGCTCATCTCGACCCGGTACCCCAAAGACCATCTCGACATCGTCGTCTTCGGGGACGACGCCTGGCAGGTGGGCCTCGGCGACTTGCCCTACCTCCAAGTGGGCCCCTACCACACCAACACCGTCGCCGGCTTGGAACTCGCCATGGACCTGCTGCGCCGGCGCAAGACCCCGAACCGCCAGATCTTCATGATCACCGACGGGAAGCCCACCTGCTTGAAAGAACCCGACGGTTATTACAAGAACCCCAGTTGGAGCCTGGACCCGTACATCACGGGGCGGTGTTACGGTTTGGCCACCGAATGCCGCAAACTCAACATCCCCATCACCACCTTCATGATTGCGCAGGACCCGCAGCTGCAAGCCTTTGTCGAGGCCTTTACCGAGGCAAACCAGGGGCGTGCCTTCTTCACGGGGCTGCAGGGACTTGGGGAGATGGTGTTCAAAGATTTTCAACAAAACCGCAGCCGACGGGTGCGCTGAGCACCGTGGCTTTTCCCCTTTTTCCATGGAACGCACGATGCCCCCTCAGATAGACACCCTCGGCGCCTTGCGGGCCAGCGGTTACGTACCCCGTTCGGTTCGGGAGGAGTTGCGGGCCAATTTGGTCCGCCGTTTGGCCTCCAAAACCCCCATTTTCACAGGGATCATCGGTTACGAAGAGACGGTCATTCCGCAGATCGAACGGGCGGTGCTTGCGGGGCACTCCATGAACCTGCTGGGGCTCAGGGGCCAGG
>JBIKTK010000034.1:0-8055 GCA_044348125.1 Flavobacteriales bacterium
AATGGGGCCGTTGTAATCGTCACCCTCTCCGTACCGGTAGTCCACGTTCGCCACGATGCGGTGACGCTGGTCGTAGTTGAATGGGTTGATGGTCCGGAGGTTGGGGAGACCCGCGTTGATGAGTGCGAGCGCGGTTGTGGTGGTCGAACCCGTACCATCGGCGAACTGCAAAGTGTATGACGCGTTCAGGCGGATGTTTCCCGACCGGCGCAAGTCGTACGAGACCGTCAACCCCTTGACCGTACCGAAGTCGAGGTTGCCGAAGGCACGGTAAGGACGTGGGTAGGCCCCGGTATAGTTCCGCACCTGGATCATGTCACGCATCTCCTTGTAGAATGCGGCGATCTTGAGGCTGGATGTCTTGTTGAGAATCTGTTGGAAACCCAACTCGTAGTCGATGGTCTTCTCCGGCCGCAGGTCCGGATTGGAGATCAGGTTGTCCCGGGTTTGGAGGAAGAAGTAATCGATGGGCGAGAACCGGTTGCTTGAGGTCGGGCGCTGGGTCAAGATGTCGTAGTGTGCAAAGAAGACCGCCTGGTCCGAGATGTTGAACGAGAAAGCCACACGGGGCATCAGGTTGATGGCCGGGTTGTAATCGCGAAACGCCTTGGAAGTCAGCCCGCCTTCAGGACCGTTCACCAACCACGGAGCAGGATAGCGCTCGTTCACGGCCAAGATGTCCGGGTCATTGATTTCGGTACCCGCGGCGTTGAACCACTTGTCGCCTGTCCGGTAACCGACGATGGTCGTGGGGTTCGCCAGAGCGTCTACGTAGACCACATAGTCATCCTGGATGTTCGTCGGGATTTCGATGCCATCCTCCAAGGTGCCCAGCAGGGACTCCCGGATGTCGCCCACGGTGTAGCTCTCGCCCACCACGTAAGGGTCCTTCAGCACCTGCTGGTTGGCGTCGAAGCGGTCGACGCGCAGCCCCACGTTGAAGATGATGTCCTCGAAAGCGAACTTGTCCATCACGTAACCCGCGATGTAGATGGGCTCATACGCCTGGATGGGGCGCGTGAAGTACCCCGCCTCGTTGCGTTCGTTGAAGAAGTCCTCGATGGTGGGACGACGGTTCAAGCGACGACCGTAGGGATCAAAGCCAGAGTAGTTGACCAGGTTGTTGCCTTGGTTGAGCAAATCGTCCGCGCCGAACATGTCCAGCGTGAAGAAATCCGGGTCGATGGCATCGAATCCAATGAAATCGCTTCCGTCGGGGTCGAGGTTCAAGGCCAAACGCAAGTTCCGGTCGAACTCAAACTGGTTGTCACCGATCAACCGGTCGTAGGTGACATAATAAGCGGTCCCATTGTTGGTCACCGTGGAGTCGTTCAAATCCAACTCCTTGATGTGGGAGTTGACCGTGAGCCGTCCGAGGGTCCACAGGCCCACAGGCGAAATCGAGAAGAAGGCGTCGCGCCACTGCTCATACTCGAAACCCACCTGGATGGCATGGTCCCCGATGTCACCCGAACCCGCCATGCTCACCCGGAACTGGGAGTTGCTGCTGACCTGGTAGCTGTTGCCCTGGGTTCCGTAGTAGTTCCACAAACCATAGGTGGCAGGAGGTACCTGACCATTCAAAAGAGCGTTGCCGTTCTGCACTTGCAACAAGCTCTCGTAGGGCCCATCGTCCGACGGATCATAAGGCTTGTAGTCGAACAGTTGGAAGTACTGATTGTTGACAGCGGCCAACTCGGGATTGTGCGGGGAGCTGACGAACGTCACCAGCGTGTCCTCCCAACCGTTGTGGACGAAACGGCCCGTGGCGGGGTTGTACTCGTAGGAGTTCCGGTCGTATACATTAAACGCACCCACGTGACCATAACGGAAGAAGCGGTCTTCGTGTGAGGCATCCTGTACCCGGTTGTACGAATTCGTGTAGTCCGCCATGACGGAGTAGTACACGTTCTTGAGTTTGTTCGCGGACGCCTCCGAACCACTGCCCTCCTCGTCGGCGAATCGCTGGGCGAACTTCACATAGGCACGCCAGTCGAAGCTGAATACCTCCAAGTTGTTCTCCCAGTTCATCAACGAGTTGCCATAGCTGAATGAGTTGTTCCGGTTCATGGCGCCCGTCAAACCGAAGGTGAGCGAGGTCGTCTCGTTCGTGTTCACGTCGATTTTGGCGACGAGGTTGGCGCTGGAACTTCCCACGTTCATCCGGGTGGGGACCCGGTTGAAGTTGTCCGCCGTCAAAAAGTCCGCGTTGTACAGGGCACCATTGATTTCGCCTGAGGAGCTCACGTTTTGGCGCAATGGATTGGCCAAAATCTGGTCACGCGCCTCGTCAGTCATCCGGTAAACCCCGCCGAAGGTGGGCCGGGGATCCTTTTCAAAGGTGTAGTTGCCGGAAAGGAACAGTCCGAGCAGGGGGTCTCCCTTGCTGCCATCTTCGTTCTTCTGGAAAAGGATGGGGCCAGAAACCGAGCCCTCGAACAAATTGTATCCGAAGCGGTCGAGGCCGTAGGCGGTTTCGCCTACAGGAATGCCCGAAGTAATCACCTCGCCCCCGCCAAACCAAGTGCGTGAAGAGTTCCGCAACGACAGGTTGATCACACCGCCCGTGGCGTCCCCGATGTTCGCCGGTATGCCCCCGGTGACAACCTGGATTTCCTCGATGGCCGACTTGGGGAGGGCGCTGGAACCCCGCACCTTGATGCCGTCGATGTAGACCCAAGTCGAGGAAGGACGGGCCCCCCGGATGGAGATGCCGCCGTCCGTACCCGCCGTGCTCGCACCGGCTACGGTTGTGGCGATGGCCGTGGCCGAACGACCCGGCATCTTGTCGAGGTCTTCCCGGTTCACGGTTCCCCCCGATGCGCCTCCGTCCCGATCGATGAGTGGGGTAGAGTATTCGATGACCTCGGCCACGTCCACCAAAACCCCTGCGGACAACTTCGCATCCACGAACTGAATCTTGTTCGCCGAGATTTTGACGCCGGTGATCCGCTGGGGTTGGTAACCCACGAAGCTGAACAACACATCATAGGTGCCGGGCTGAACAGGCTTGATGGTGTATTCACCACCGAAGTCCGTGTTCACGCCGGTGACCTGGTTGCCATTCAAGAACAGCACCACGCTGCAGAACGGCAGCGGGTCTCCGTTGTCCATATCGGTGACCTTTCCTTTCAAGGTTCCCGATCCGACCTGCGCGAACAACGGCAGGGCGCCGAAGCAGAGTGCGCAAAAGAGAAAGAGATGACGCATGATGCGAATCATTTGTTACAGGCGTTCGGATACAAGTGGGGGTAAATATAGGGACTGCACACCCGGTTGCGAAAAAGCGTTAAGAGATTGTGAAACAATGTTCACGCGGGCGGAAAGCCTTGGAAATATCAGGGAAATGGCGGGTTTTTGGCGGATTTGGCCTGTCGGAGGGGGTGGGGCGTGTGGTGCTTGGGGGGGTCAATGGGGGGTCCAATGGTCTTGGGGGAGGCCACAGGCGCCGGGTCGGCAGGGGTGCCAGCGGAGGGGGCGGAGGCCGGAGGGGGAAGGGGCGGCGTCGAGGAGACGGGGGAGCCAGGCGGGGCCGGCGGGCGAGGCGGGGCCGGCGGGGGCATCGGGTTCGCCGAAGAGGAACCCTTGGCCCAGGTGGTGGCGGTGCCAGTGGGCACGGGCCGCAGCCCGCTCCGCCGCCGAGCCCCCCACGAGGCCCCAACATACAAAAGGGTGGACCTGCCAGCCCAGCAACCCCAGCCAGTGCGCGCCGGAGGGCAGCGTCGCGTTCCGAGCGAGCGCCCCCGACAGCAACCCCTTCGACAGGTCGCTCCAATCGGGACGGTCTTCGAGCATGCCGAGCAGGAACAAGGACCGGGCGAGCGCTGCGAGTGCGGAGGGGACCGCGGAGTCGTCGGCATCCTGGAGTTGGACAAACGTTCCGGCGGAGGACGTGTTGAAATGGATTTGGCCTGAAACAGGGTGCTGGAAATCGCGCAGCGCCACGGAAACCGCTTCGCACGCCGCAGCGTACCAACGGGGCGCAAAGGTCACCTGGTACAGCTGCAAAAAGGCCGCCGCCGCGTAGGCCTGGTCGTCCAAGAAGCCGGGAATCCGAGGCCCGGAACGGGGGTGGTACGCCCGGAAGAACCGGCCGTCCGGGGCGCGCATCTCCCGGAGCAGGAAGTCCGCCGCGCGCTCGGCACGCCCGACCCAATCCGCCCGCCCGAAGATGGCGCCCGCCTGCGCCAGGCCCTCGATGGCCAGGGCATTCCAAGCGGTGAGCACCTTGTCGTCCAGCGCGGGGCGCAACCGGTGGGACCGGCGGTAGGCGCCGAGTGCGGCCTCCACCTGCTCCCGCATCCCCTGCCACGCCGCCTCCTCCATGCCCAGTGCCCGGGCCGACACCGAATCCTCCGCCCACCGCATCACCACCCGTGCACCCGGAACCGACTCCTCCCACACCCCGCGCCCATGCCACTCGTACACGGCTTCTGCCCAGGCCCGGAACTCCGGATCTGGCAGGGCCTCGGTCCATTCGGCCTCGGTCCAGACATAGCAACGCCCTTCGGCCCCCTCGCTGTCCGCATCCAGAGCGCTCCGGAATGCGCCGTCTTCCCCCCCCAGTTCTGCATCTACAAACCGGACCATCCCCGCTACCGCCCGGGCAAAGGCTGGCTCCGGTGTCCAACGCCAAGCCCGGGCATACAATCCCAACAACAAACCCTGGTCGCAGAGCATCTTCTCGAAGTGCGGAACCCGCCACATCACATCCACCGAGTACCGCGCAAAACCGCCCCCGACGTGGTCATGAATCGCCCCGCGCTCCATGCAAAGCAACGTCTGTCGCACCTGTTCCAGCGCACTTTCATCCTGTATTTGCAGGCCAAACCCCAACAAAAAATCCCACGCCCCAGCCGTAGGAAACTTCGGTGCCCGGCGTTCCCCGCCCCACCGTCCATCCCAGTCCTTTCTCCAACGGGCCACCGCCTGCTCCCCCAGCGCACCCTCCGGCCCCTCCCCCGCGTCCGCCGACACCGGCACCTCCAGCTCCCCCTGCAACGCCACCCCGGCCGCCAGCCGTTGCGCATACTCCTCCACCCGACCCCGGTCCCCCTTCCAAATCCCCACCAGCGACTGCAGCACCTCCACCCACTGATCCCGCGGAAAATACATCCCGCCATAGATGGGCCGACCATCCGGCATGCACACCGCATGCAACGGCCACCCCCCCTGCCGCGTCATCAGCGTCACCGCCGCCATGTACACCTGGTCCACATCCGGCCGTTCCTCCCGGTCCACCTTGATGCACACAAAATGCGCGTTCATCACATCCGCTGCCCCCTCGTCCTCAAACGTCTCCCGTTCCATCACGTGACACCAGTGACACGCCGCGTAGCCGATGCTCACCACCACGAGCCGGTCCTTGCGCCGCGCCTCCTCCCACGCCGCCTCGCCCCACGGTTGCCAGTGCACCGGATTCCCCGCGTGCTGCCGCAGGTACAAACTCGTCTCCGCCCCCAATCGGTTCATGCCCCCAAGTTACGAGCGCGGGCCCACCCGCTACAGCCGGAAAGACCGCAGCCGGTGGGCCCGCAGACCCGTATTCCGGAGAACCGATTAGTTCTCGCGGGAGAAGATGTAACGCGTCGCGTAGATGCCGTCCTTGCCGCCGTCCGTGGGCGACTGAACCCCCGTATTCACGAAGTCGAGGTGCCAGCCCGCAGCGGCATATTCGTTCAGCTTCGCCGTCACCATGACATCGTTGTCATAGACGTTCTGCAGGTTGATGCCCACAGCCGAGTAGATGTTGTTGATTTTCAGCTCCTCCATCTTTCCGCCATTGTCGATGAGGATGCGGCTGCGACCCAATCCCGCAGGGATGATCGACTCGATGACCGTCATAGTCATGTACTCCTTCTGGGCCACAGGGGTTTGGAAAGCAACCGACGCCACCAGGGCGACGAGGACCAGGCCGGTGAGGCCTGACGTGAGGATGAATGACTTGCGCATGGGTTGAGTTTGGCCTGCAAGTTGGGCCAAATCTCCCACCCCCACAAGCATCCCCCGGATTATCTTTGCGCCCAGCAGCCCAATAGCCCCACCATGCAAGACCTCGAAATCGCCGCCATCATCGCTTCGGAAACGGAGCGCCAGCGCACGGGCATGGAACTCATTGCCTCTGAGAACTACGTCAGCGCGCAGGTGCTCGAGGCGCAAGGTTCCATCCTGACGAACAAGTACGCAGAGGGCCTCCCCGGCAAACGCTATTATGGTGGCTGCGCCTTTGTGGATGCGGCCGAGCAGCTCGCCATCGATCGGCTGTGCACCCTCTTCGGCGCGGTTTGGGCGAACGTCCAGCCCCACTCCGGCGCCTCGGCAAACGCTGCAGTGATGCTCGGCTGCTTGCAGCCCGGCGACGCCATCCTGGGCTTCGACCTCGCCCACGGGGGCCACCTCACGCACGGTTCCCCGGTCAATTACTCCGGCAAGCTCTACCGCGCCCATTTCTATGGCGTCGAGCGCGAAACGGGCCGCATCGACATGGACAAGGTCGCCGAGCGCGCCCGCGCCGTCCAGCCCCGCCTCATCATCTGTGGCGCCTCTGCCTACAGCCGGGACTGGGACTACCCAGCCTTCCGCGCCATCGCCGACGAGGTGGGTGCCCTCCTCTTGGCCGACATCAGCCACCCCGCTGGCCTCATCGCCACCGGCCTGCTCGCGAACCCCCTCCCCCACTGCCACATCGTCACCTCGACGACCCACAAGACCCTGCGCGGACCCCGGGGCGGCATCATCCTCATGGGCCAGGATCTCCCCAACCCCTGGGGCGCCACCACCCCCAAAGGCGACATCAAACCCCTGTCCGCCATCCTCGACAGCGCCGTCTTCCCCGGCATGCAGGGCGGCCCCCTCGAGCACGTCATCGCCGCCAAAGCCGTCGCCTTCGGCGAAGCCCTCGCCCCCACCTTCCGGACCTACCAACAACAAGTCATCGCCAACGCCCAGGCCCTCGCCCAAGCCCTCATCGACCGCGGCTTCCACATCATTTCGGGCGGTACCGACAACCACCTCATGCTCGTCGACCTGACCGAGAAAGGCGTGACCGGCAAGCAGATCGAAGCTGCTTTGGGCCAAACCCACATCACAGTGAACAAGAACATGGTCCCCTTCGACCAACGTTCCCCCTTCGTCACCTCCGGCATCCGGCTCGGAACGCCCGCCGTCACCACCCGCGGTCTCCTCCCCGCCGACATGGTCCTCCTAGCCGACTGGATTGACGCCGTGGTCTCCTCGCCGGACGACGCATCCCTCCTGCACGACATCGGCAAACAGGTCCACGAGCGGATGTCGGGACTCCCGATCTACGCTTGACCGCGGCCGCGCTGCGCGCGGAGACACGGCGGCTGCGCCGCCGAGATAGGAGATAGGAGATAGGAGATGTCGCTCGGCTTCGCCTCGCGGAAACACCACGCGGCTGCGCCGCGGGAGACACAGGCGGCTTCGCCGCCTGAGACAAGAGATGTCCGTGGCTGGGCCGCGGGGAATCAAACAAGGTGGCGCGCAGGGCGCGCACATTCGGGTGTGAAGCCGGTCCATCGCGCTGGCTGCCGGTGCTGGGTCACAGGGGGGGGCAGCGCCCGAGACGTAAGGTTTTGGACCCGGGAAGTCTCCCCGGACCCAGCCATCTCCTATCTCGTATCTCTTGTTTCGGGCCGCGAAGCGGGCGTGCCGCCCGGGCGGGCGATGAGGCCATTGATTTGGCCCAAAAGGGCGGCGGCTTGGGTGCGGAAAGCCGCGACCTGCGCGGGATCCAGCACGCCGTCGTCCTGCAGGATGGTCAGGCAGGAAACGACTTCGTAGAGGGAACCGCGGGCGATGGTCGCGAAATGGCGGCGGTCGCCGGGGGTCGTTCGGCCCTGGCCTTCGGCGATGTTGAGGACGATGCTGAGCGCGGCGTCACGGAGTTGTCGGCGATCGGTGTTCGACATGCCGACGGACCCGCCGAGGGGCGCGTTCATGGTCCACACGCCGTCCCATCGGGGGATGGAGGCCAAACTCCCCCGAATCGCCCGATTGAAGGCCCGGGCGTCCTGGTAAACTTGCAAATTTTCG
>JBIKTK010000035.1:0-8030 GCA_044348125.1 Flavobacteriales bacterium
CCGCTGGCTCCGGGCCGCCGGCGTGGCCACGGCCATGACCACCATCGACTTCCTCCTCGAACCCGTCGCCATCCGTGCCGGCTGGTGGACCTGGGCCCACGACGCCGTCCCCGCCTCCAACTACCTCAGCTGGTGGGCCGTCTCCTTCGTGCTGTCCGCACTGTTCCTGCCCAACCCAGCCACCCCGGATTCCCCTGCTGCACGGCGGGTGGCCATCGGGCTCTGGATCACCTTCTTTGTCTTCTTTTTGACCTTAATTTGCTTGCCATGGACCCGCTGATTGCTGTCTTGGTGGTGGTGGCGACCTTTGTCGCCATGGAAGGTGTCGCTTGGGCGGCACACAAGTACTTGATGCACGGATGGATGTGGTACTTCCATGAGGACCACCATGTGCACCAACCCGGGTTCTTCGAGAAGAACGATGCTTTCTTCCTCATCTTCGCAGTACCCAGTGCGCTCTGCATCGCCACGGGCATGATGGCCGGTGGAGACGTGCGCGTCTGGATTGGGGCTGGGATTGCGCTGTACGGTTTGGCCTATTTTCTGGTCCATGACGTCTTCATCCACCAGCGGTTTGCTTGGTTCAAACGCACGGAGAACGCTTACTTCATGGCGATTCGCAAGGCCCACAAGGTGCACCACAAGCACCTCGGACCGGAGGATGGTGAGTGTTTCGGGATGCTCTATGTCCCACCACGCTACCTACTTGAGGCGCGTAAGGCCCTGAAATCGAAGCGTCAACAACCGGTTACATGAAAGGACTCTACTTGCTGGTGGATCTCGCGGTATTCGCGGGTCCCTTCGCGCTGAGCTTCGACCGGAAAGTGAACTTTGCGGGCAGCTGGCGTTCGTTCTGGCCCGCCAACCTCATGGTGGCAACGTGTTTCATTGCCTGGGACATCTACTTCACCCGGGAAGGCATTTGGGGATTCAATCCGGACCACCTCATCGGGGTCAACTTGGCTGGTTTGCCCATCGAAGAGTGCTTGTTTTTCATCGTGGTGCCGTATGCCAGTGTCTTTACGTACGCCACCCTCAAGGCCTACCTGCAACACCGGAATCCTTTCCGTTGGGGACATTTCTCGCTTTCGTTCACCGCCTTCATCGCCTGCTTGTGGCTGGCCCTCCATTTTCATGGCTCCTGGTACATCGAAACTTCGTCTTGGCTGACGGCGGCAGGGTTGCTGTGGGTCATGGCCACACGGCAACTTTGGATGTCCTGGTTCTGGCTGGCTTACCTCGTGCTCATCGTGCCCTTCGTCCTGAGCAACGGAGTGCTCACCGGAATCACCTTCTGGGAGTATCCACTGTGGCACCGGGATGCCGCCTCGATTGTGGACCACATTGTTTGGTACAACCCGGACCACAACACCGGCTGGCGCATCTTCTCGATGCCTGCGGATGATTTGGTCTATGGCCTCCTGCTGTTGGGCCTCAACGTAGGCTTGTTCGAGGTGTTCGAGCGTCGCCGACTCGGGCGCGTTTACCCCTCTTTCTGAACGCGGAGATCAATCCGCCACGGGGCCCGTCCGGCCGATGAGGGTGGTGCGCACCGCGTGGTGGTCGCTGAGCCGCGCTCCCACTTTTTCGAAGCGTAGGGCCTCGAGCGCCGGACTGTGCATGATGAAGTCGATGCGCAAGGACGGCAGGTCACCGATGTAGGTACCCCCGAGCCCACTTCCGTGCGTGGCAAAAGCATCGACCACGTGGCGCCGAAACTGGGCCATGGCGTAGGAGACCGGGGTGTCATTGAAGTCCCCGCAGACGATGACCGGGTGGGGACTGGCCTCGACGAATTCCGCCAATTGCTCCGCCTGCACGGCGCGTTTCTCCCATGCTTTTCGGAGCCGGCGCCAAAGCCGGGCGCGCTCTCCGGCATCGGGTCCCCGCCGCACCGCCTCATAATCCTGCTGATCAAAACGGATTGAACTCAAGTGGGCATTGATGACGCGGATGGTGTCGTCCCCGATTTTCAAATCGGTGGCCAAGGCCGCATTGTCCTTGTCATTCTCAAAACGGACATGCACCGAGCCCACCACAGGGTAGCGGCTCAGGGTCACCAAGCCCATCCGCTGTTCTTGGGAAGACTCCCCTCCAAACTCCGTGTCTGCATGCTCCAATCCCAGACGTTTCTTCAATTCCTTCAGCGTCAAAAAAGGCTTCTTTCCAGCGTCCAAAAAACACTCTTGGATGCACAGAATGCCGGGCGAGGCGGTTTCCATGGTCTTCAGGATTTCATCCCGGGTTTGGGCACCGCCCAACCACCCGAAGCGATCGAACTGCCTCACGTTCCAACTCATGACCTCCAAGGAATCCTGCATCGGTGTATCCAACGCCTGGTGCCCTCCCTTCAGCGCTTCGTTCTCGCTGCCGCTGCCACCCCATGTCACCCGCACGTGGGACCAGGTGATGATGCACACCACCAAAGGGACGACCAAGCCCGCAAACCTGCCCTGCAGCAGGCGCCAGAACATGCCCAGGACCAAAAGCAACAAAGCCCACGGATACACCAACCCCGCCGGCGCGAGGTAGGGAAATTCCGCCGGACTCACCCGGGTGGCGACTTCGGCAGCGATCACCCCCAATTGTCCCGGTACCAAAAGCAATCCACTCCCCCAGCCCGTCCAGCCCATGGACGTCCGGCCCGTCTTCCCCCCTTTGCCCACCTTGCCCGGCTTGCCTGACTTGCCCATCAGCTCTTGTTCGACTGGCGGAACAAAAAGTCCTTCTCTTCAGCGGAAAGCCGATCGTAGCCGTGACGGGCGATTTTGTCCAAAATCGCATCCAACCGGGCTTCCCGTTCCCGCTTCTCGAGATTGAAATCCTCGTCCGATTTGACGCGGGGCCCCGGAGTCGGCCGGCGCTTCCACCAAGCGCGACGAGGTCTGGAAACCACACGCATGTTGCCCACTCCGGGAAGCCAGGTGAACAACGGGTCGAGAATGCGTTCCAACCAGCGCGTCAAGTCCCGGCCCAATTGCCATTGCTTCGTCCAAACATAACCGAACAAGGCCCCGCCCAGGTGGGCCAGGTTGCCTCCCGCGTTCTCCCCATTCCCCAAAGCGAAGTAGTCCAGCAGCACGTAAACCAGGGCGATGTACTTGAGCGCCACCGGCCCCAGAAGAATCAGATGAACCCGCCGCTCCGGCACATACGTCGCCACTGCCACAAAAACCGCCATCACCGCGGCACTGGCCCCGAGGGCAAAATCCCCCGTCCGCAGCCCCGGAAAAGCATTGAGCATCAAAGCATAAAACAACCAACCGGTCCAGCCACCGGCCAGATACACCGCCAGCAGCTTCCGCGCCCCGAGTTCTTGCTGGAACATGCGTCCCATCCACCACAACAGCAGCATGTTGAAGGCCAAATGCCACACATCAGCGTGCACGAAAACATGCGTGAATACCGACCACGGCCGCTCCCGGAGGATGTCCCAACGCCACGAGGTCGCCAATCCCATCCCCTCCCCGCTTCCTGCCCCGACCGTCCCCAAGCCCAACCGAACCAGCAACTGCCACGTCATCACGGCCGCGAAGACCAGCACGTGGAAAATGACCAGCCGGGTCAGCAAATCCCCCCGGCGCCAAATGTTCTTTGCTTCACCCCAAACCATGCGCCTGTTGGATCAATAGAAGGTTCCCCGGTCCCGTTGCCACGCCCGCAGCAAGATAAATCCAAACAACATCCCCCCGAGGTGTGCAAAGTGGGCGATCTGGCTGCTCAGGCCGGATTGCAGTCCCAGGAAAAGTTCCAGCAGACCGTAGATGAGGACGAAGTATTTGGCCTTGATGGGCATGGGTGGGAAAAGCAGGAACAGTTGGGTGTTGGGGAAGAGCATGCCGAAGGCGAGCAAGAGTCCGAAGACGGCGCCCGATGCGCCGACCACCCGGCCGTACAGGTTTTCCGTGAATCGGTAGGCCTGGGCATCGGACCAACCGGGTTGGAGAATGTCTTCCCATGCGGGGAAGAAGCTGCCGTATTGCAGGTAAATTTCCCAACCGATGACGAGCTCGTGCAGGAAAAATCCTCCGAGTCCGCTGATGATGTAGTACTTCAGGAAGCGCTGTCCACCCCAAACGCGCTCCAACTGGCTGCCGAACATGTACAGCGCGTACATGTTGAAGAAGATGTGCGACAGGCCCCCGTGCATGAACATGTGGGTGATGACCTGCCACGGCCTGAAGAAGGGCGAACCGGGATAGGTACCGGCCAGCATGGGGATGGCCACGTCTTCTCCGACCACCCAGGTTCCCAAGAAGAACAGGATGTTCAGGATGATGAGCTGCTTGACGACGGGCGGGGTATTGTTGAACATTTACTGGAACCGATCCTGGATTTCGGCTGCTTCAAAGGTAACAAGGACAGGGCGGCCGAAGGGGTCGAGCCCGGGAACGGAGCACCCGAACAAACGGTCGAGCAAATCGGACATTTCGAGGGTGGACAGCCTGCGTCCCGGGCGGTAGGCACCCGCCCGCGCCCACTGGGCGGCCACCCACTCCGCCCGGGTGATGCCGGTTTCTGGGTCCCAGTCTGGGTCCAGGGCGGCTTCGATCAACTGGCGGACGGTGGCTTCTCCCTCGGCCGGAACCCCGGTCACCGCAACGCCCTCCTCCGTGATCTCCATCTGAAGCCCCAGCGATTGGAGCCAGGACTGGTTGTCGGCGAGCCAGTTGCGCTCGGCCGTCCCCAGTTCGATGGTTTCTGGGAACAGCAGTTGCTGGACGAGCGGCTTGCTGTTCCCCGCTCCCAAGGCCAGCACCCAACGTTCGAAAAGGACGCGGGTGTGCGCCCGGGCGATGTCCACCAAGACCAGGCCGGACCGCACGGAGGTCACAATGTACCGCTGGCGAAACTGGAACATGGGGCGGATGTCCTCCCCTTGCAACCCCTCGTTTTGGGCAGATTCCTCAGCGGCGGGCGGCAGGGCATCTGGCCAGCGCATCACCTCGCCCCAAGCCCGGCGCGCGGGGGCGCTGGGCACCGAACCCGCCCCACGCCCTGCAGCTCCACCGTTCGGATGTCGGTGCGGCGCGAACGGATTGTAAAGCGGATCCACCGCGATGCGGGGTTCCTCCGGCAGGGGTGCACCCGCCCGCGGCAAGGCGATGTCGAAGGCTGATTCCTGATCGAAATCAATGGAGGGGGCCACATGGAAACGGCCCAAGGCGCGGCGAACCGCTGGCAACAGCAACTGGTAGATGGTCCGTTCTTCCTCAAACTTGACCTCCACCTTGGTCGGGTGGATGTTCACGTCCACCCGCGCCGGATCGATCTCCAAGAACAGCACATAGAAGGGGTGGCTGCCGGTCGGCAAGACCCCTTCATACGCCTCCAGGATGGCCTTGTGAATGCCGGCATGCTTGATGAACCGCTGGTTCACAAACAAGAACTGCTCCCCACGGACTTTGCGGGCATGGGCGGGCTTTCCCACAAAACCGGTGACGTTGACCACATCCGTGCTTTCCTCCACCGGCACCAAACGCTCGTCGTACTTCGCACCGAAAACCCCGACCACCCGCTGCCGCAGCGAACCGGGCTTGAGGTGAAAAAGCTCCGAGCCGTTCGAAAACAGCTTGAACGCAACCTCCGGATGGGCCAAGGCCACGCGCTGAAATTCGTCGATGATGTGCCGCAGTTCCACCGCATCCCCTTTGAGAAACTGACGGCGAGCCGGGACATTGAAAAACAAGTTCTTGACCGAGATGACGGTGCCCTCCGGTGCCGCGCAGGGTTCGTGGGCCACGCACTTGGTGCCCTCCACCAGCACCCGCGTCCCCAACTCCTCCCCCTTCCGTCGGGTGCGCAATTCCACTTGGGCGATGGACGCCACCGAGGCCAGGGCCTCGCCCCGGAACCCCTTGGTCGCGAGCTGGAACAGGTCGTCTGCGGACCGCAACTTCGACGTGGCGTGCCGGTCAAAGCACCGCAAAGCGTCTGCGAACGTCATTCCGGAACCCTGGTCCAAGACCTGAATCAGCGTCCGTCCTGCATCCACAACCCGCACCTCGATGCGCTCCGAACCCGCGTCCACCGCATTCTCCATCAGCTCCTTCACCGCCGAAGCAGGGCGCTGGATGACCTCCCCTGCGGCGATTTGGTTCGCCACATGGTCCGGCAATTGCACGATGCAATCTCCGACCGACTGCGCGGTGCCTACCTGCCCGTCATCCCGCATCCCGCAACCCTTTGAGCAGCGTGTCCCAGTCCTTTTCTTCGGCCCATTTCCAGCCGCGGTAGACCAAATAACCCAGCGCCAAAATCCACATCGTCACGCGCAAGGCGTACAAACGGGCGCCCCGTTGGACCGCGCGGCGGCGCTCCTCCCGAGAACCTGGGGGCGGAGTGGTGGCCCGGCCCCGGCGGAACTGGATGGTGGGAGGGGCCGCACTTTCCGTGACATCCGTGCCCAAGACCTCCGCTTCAACCCGGGCTTTGCGGGCCTCCCATTCCGGATGGGACGCCGGTGCATGGCGGGACCGGAACCGGAACTCGCGTGGCTGGGTCCGGACATTCCGGATGATGCTCTTCAACTTGGGCGGTTGCATTGCCACGAAGTTAGGTCAACCGGCCGTGCCTTGGGTCGACCACGCTGCCCAAACCTCCTCCACGGTTTTTGCGCCCGGGTAGCACTGCAGCACCCGCTCCAACACCCGCTCCACCGTCGCATCGGGGCACGAAGCCCCGCTCGTCAACAAAACCGTGGGCACCTGCCCAGGAGTCCCTTGGGACCAAGGCCCTGACGACACCACCACCGACCCAGCGTGCAAATCGAAGTGCTCGATGTCCCCTTCATCCAAGATGCACTTCTCGTTGTGAATGAAGTAAGTAGGGGCTCTCTGTTCAATGAGTTCTACAAGGTGGGATGTGTTGGAACTGTTGTAGCCCCCGACCACGATGGCCCAGTCGGGCACCCCCCAAGCCAGCGCCCCTTCCGTCGCCTGCTGGTTGTCCAGCGTCGCATAGCAAAGCGTGTCCCGTGTGTTCGCAAAACGGCCCGCAGTCTGGGCGCCTTCAATGGCCTGCCGGATGCGGTCGCTGATGGCTTGCGTTTCGGAGGCCAGCATTGTCGTTTGGTTTACCACCCCCACGCGGACCAAATCCCGCTCCGGCACAAATCCAGCACTGGTGCGGTCTGGAAACACCTCGAAGAACTGCGACCAAGGCGTGCGTCCCTCGATGAAACCACAGAGCCACTCTGCTTCCTCCGCATCCCGGATGACCAGGGTTGGCGCCGACGCGGCTGCGTGGCTGAAAGTCGCCCGGGTTTCCTCATGCTCCGGCTTGCCGTGGATCACCACCGTGTAGGCTTCCTCGCCCAGCTTGGCAGAACGCTTCCAGACCTTTTCCACGAATGGACAAGTGGTGTCATAGCGGGCCAAATCCACCCCCAAATCGGCCAGTCGCTGCTCCATCTCGAGGGTCGTCCCGAAGGCCGGAACCACCACCACATCATCGGGGCGCAACGCCTCCCAAGGCGTGAGAGGCGCGCCTGAGGTGTTGAATAGAAACTGCACCCCCCGGTCGGCCAAGTCGGCATTCACTTCCGGGTTGTGGATCATTTGGCTTAGCAAAAAAATGCGCTTGTCTGGATTCTCGTCCAGCGCCCGGTAGATGATTTCGATGGCATTTTCGACGCCGAAGCAAAAGCCGAAGTGCCGGGCCAGCACGAACCGAACGGTACCAAAGTCCAACACGGTCGGCTGAAAATCCTTCTTCATCCCGTCGGCTTGCTTACGGACCTGTTTGATGCGGGAAATCAGGTGGCTCCGGTAGAACGCCGGGATGTCGAAGGTGCGCATGGTGCGAATTTAGGGCGGGCAAGTCCGGGAATGAAACCCAGAAGCCGCGGGTTGCGTATGGGTCGGCATGATTCAGAATGCCCTCCGATTGGCCGCCCTGCTCACCTTGGGGTTGACGGCCGCCCTGACTTCGGTACTCCAGGCCCAGCTGCATGTGCGGGCCGAGGTTCAGAGCCCGGTGGCCGACGCCCGGACCGCCACGGTGCACTTGTACCAAGGGAACGATCTGGT
>JBIKTK010000307.1:0-2503 GCA_044348125.1 Flavobacteriales bacterium
ATAAGCGGGGCCCTTGACCCAGGCGACCAGGGCGCGGTGCTCCTCTCCGGGAAACACCTCACGCAGGGCGGCAATGCTCGCCACCGCCACGGCGGTGTTCGTGGATGGGAGCATGCGTTCGTCCACGATGCCATCCATGCGAACTCCGACCCGCGCTGCAAAAGGGTAGGGTACTGCCCAAAGTCCAGCGCGGTCATCGGGCCCCGCATACCCGTGGTCGAAAGCCGTCAACATCCCGGGCAGCCACCGGTAAGAAGAAGGAAGGCCCCGGGCCTCCACTGCTTCCATCAAATCCGCCCCATACAAATCGGCCAAGGATCCCAGGATGCGGAACCTCCGCATGCCATCGGACAAGAGCGATTCCACCCATTCGTCTGATTCCTGCCATGGCGCCAACGCTGCTTCGAGTGCATCCGGTTCGCGCAGTTCGGTTCGAAGCGACGGCGACCAAGGCTTGCCAAACTCGGGCCGCATGGCCCACATGGCTTTCAGGTCGGGCAGGTCAGCCCGGTCATGGACCACCATCTCCCAGCGGGTGCGGTCGGGTTGTCCCCGCATGGGCCATGCTAGGAAAACCATCGCAACCAAGGTCATCCACCGCCCTGCCATCAGATTTCCCTGTGGAGGGCAACCCGAAGGCTTGATGCAGAGGCCGATGGGACTGGGCTTGTGCGGGAGCATGAGGCCCCAAAAATACACTGGGCCATTCTCCTCACGACAACGGCGGACGTCAGAGATTGGTCACCTTCTCGACTTGTCAAAACGCTATTTAATCTTAAAAATATATTGTTTCGTCTTGTATTAATTTGTTACATTTGAGAACGGGTCAGTGAATAACCTTCACGAAGGACCTAGTTGTGAATCGTAATGGGGTGTCTGCAACGGCGGATGCCCCATTTTTATTTCCAGGATGGGCGACCTATGTTTCCCTCCGGTCAAGAACTTTCGTCCAGGTCGCCGGTTCTTCCTGCATGAAACTGCATCGCCTCGACGACCGCCTCTGGTTGCCCATTGACCTCGACACCGCATGGGATTTTTTTTCGCAGCCTGAGAATCTCAACCGCATCACGCCGGATGACATGCACTTCAACATCTTGACGGGTGCAGGAGAGCGTTCGTTTGCAGGCCAAATCATTTCCTACAAAATTGCTCCGGTCCCAGGGGTTCCACTCGCTTGGGTCACCGAAATCACCCAATGCGTCCCGGGTTCGTATTTCATTGACGAGCAACGATTTGGACCGTATCGGTTCTGGCACCACTTGCACCGCTTCGAAGCCGGAGACGGTGGCGTTTGGATGAAAGACACCCTGCACTACGCGCTTCCTGGAGGCTTCCTGGGGGAGCTGGTGGCCGGCGCTTGGGTGCATGCGAAGGTGCGCGGCATCTTCTCCCACCGTTCCCAAGCGCTGGCACAGATTTTTCCCGGGGCCTCGGTCAGCGGTCCAGCGACGAAGTGATGAGGTAAAGTACGTGTTCCCGGTGGGCCCGGGTGAGTCCATTCGGTGACACGCCGTTCCGGGTCAGTCGCTCGATGTTCCGCAAGTTTGCCAGGGCCACGGACTGACTCACCACATCGTAGCGTTTCTCAGGATTGAGGATGTCCAACAGACCTTGGACGTAGGCCAGCTGGAGCTGCTGACGCATGGGGTTGACAGCGGTTTTTGCGTCGGCACCGAAGATGCCTTGGGTGAGGTCGGCGAAATAGGCATCCAACGGGTAGTCATTTCCATACAGGGTGGCATCGGTGATGCGCTGGAGCACCCTTGGGTGCAAGAGATGGGCCAGGGTGCCCCGCTGTCCGTTGAGCACGCGCTCATGGATCTTGGGGTCCTCAGGTGCACCGAAGAATCCGAATCCGCGCCGCTGGTCCTGCAGGTAGCCATAGACACCCGCCTCGAAGTCATAAGCGTCCGGGGCGAATGCGTAGCGGTTCAAGGCGGCCACGGCTGCACGCTGTTCCGCACCTGAGACGGGGACCAGCGGCGGTTGGGTCCCGAGTTGGGCGGGTAGGGCGCGGTTGTAGCGCACCCCGCCCACTGCACGGGTCATGATGCCGAGCTGGGTTGCATATTCTCCGGAGAGCGTGAGGTAGGCACGGCGTACCTCAAAGTAATTGTCCTGACCGGGGTGACCGTACGCTTTGACAATCTCGGGCATCAACTCAGCCACCAATTCGCAGCGGTCAGAGGCATAGGCCACGGGATCATTTGACAGGTCGTAGATGTTCACGTCGGGGTTCATACCGCCGCCTGCCCGGCGCATGTCGTCCGCATCGTTGCCGAAGCGCAAATCCGGTTGACTGCTCTGCTTGAGCAATGCATCCAGCCGGCCTTGCAATTTTTCGGGTTCACCGTTGTCGGTCATGTAGCCATAGGCGATGGCCCAGTAATCGTAGACCCCAGGGTTGTCATCGAAGAACTTGGATTGCTGGTTGGGATCTCGTGTGAAGTGGATGGCCGGATAATCCATAACGCTGTTGCACAGTCCCCGGGCGCGCACCAGG
>JBIKTK010000036.1:0-7953 GCA_044348125.1 Flavobacteriales bacterium
ATTGTCTGCATTTGCATACGTACAAGCCCCGAGGATGCAACTTCCATCATCCAGGTTCGCACCCGGATTGAAGTTGTCGGCATCGGGGTTCGTGCATCCGGGGTACGCGCAACTGCCATCCTCATCGGTGGCATTGGGGTTGAAATTGGAAGCCGCTGAATCCGTACAGCCGGGAATTTCATACTCGTTGCAAACACCGTCACCATCCGCATCGTTCAGACAGTTGCCCAAGCAATCATAAAAAGCGGGGGCATACGTACAAGTTCCGTTGTTCACGTTTGCAGTCGGGCTGTAATTGCATGCCGTCGCATCGGTGCAACCGGGGAACTGACAGGATCCATCGTTGTCGGTAGCCGCAGGGTTGAAGTTCGCTGCTGTCGACACCGTACAACCCGGAATCTCCAATTCGTTGCAAACCCCGTCCCCATCGGTGTCGTTCAAACAATCTCCCGAACAGTCGTAGAATGTTTGGGCGTAAACACAGGAGCCATCATTCGCTTCTGCATCGGAATCGAAGTTGCAAGCAGCTGCATCGGTGCAACCGAAGACCAAATCCGGAAACGTAAGTGTTTGGGCAAAGACCTGCGGATTCGTTCCATTTTGTGCCCGGTATTGCAAATTGACGTTCAGATCCACCACACCTGCTGTCGTCAACTGGGCAATCAGCACCCTGCCCTCAGCATCCGGGAACGCTGCCGGTTCCAAGTCCGGAAGCACAAACCAACTGGCGCCCAGCGCGTTGTTCACAGCAAAGGCCCCGCCCGCTTCGAATGCATTGGCCGGGACTGTGGTACCCACGGTCAGCAAATTGACCCCTTGGTCCTCGCCCCCGATGGTCAACCAGCTGTCGAAGGCCAGGGTGGGGTCCAATCCGATCAACAAGGGATTGATTTGGTTCGCAAATGCACCCCCAGCTGGGTTTTGGTAGAAGCCGCTGGACGAAGAAATGCTCAATGGATGACCTGCTTGTGCAAACACCGCGGTCAGTTGATCGTTCGGGTTGTCGAAGTTTGCATACACCCGGAAGGTACGCATGCCAGCGGTGGGCTGGTTTTCCGCCACCAACTCCCAGCTGAGTCCCGAGTAGCTTGGTTGGGGATAGACGCAAGTACCGTCATCCAACGTAGCAGAAGGATCGTAGTTCTGGGCGGCAGGATCCGTGCAACCCAACGGCACTTCCACCTGCGGGAAGGTCAAGGTCATGCCCTCCACCAAGGTGGAAACCCCGGCCGCGTTCCGGTACTGCAGGTTGTATTTCGCTGTCACCGTGCCCGAGGTGGTCACCTGGGCCAGCAGCACCCGGCCATTCACTGGGACGCCCTGCGTGGAAGCTCCCGGTACCGTGTAAACCGATCCTCCCAGGAAAGTGTTGACATTCAGGTTGCCTCCAGCGGCGAAGGAAGGCAGGAACACTTCCATTCCCACCTGGGCTGAAGCATCGGTTTGGCCCGGTACCGTTCCCAACGTCAACCAAGAGTCATATTGCAGCGATGGAACCAAAGCGAAGAAAGCCGGATTGATGTTCGAAGCGAAATTCCCTCCAAAAGCGTCTTGGTAAAAACTGGTGGTCGTCGTCAACTGCCAAGGCGCCGTGTTCGTACCGTACAAAGCGATGACATCCACGTCCGTGCTGGCAAATTCTGCATAAATGCGGTAGGTGGTCGTACCCGCCACCCCATTTTCTGCGATTTCTTCGTAGGCCAAACCCGTCACCACACCGCCCGCCCAAACGCAGGTTCCATTGTCCGTGGTGGCATCGGGATTGTAGTTGTCTGCCGTTGACGCTGTGCAACCAAACACCTCCAACTCGTCACACAAGCCGTTTTGGTTGAGGTCGTTCAAACAAGCTCCCGAACAATCCTCGCCCGGTTGGGGATACGTGCACGAACCATTGTCCGTGGTTGCCTGCGGATTGTAATTGCAAGCCGTTGCATCCGTGCAACCCGGAATGAACAAGACCCCAGCACACGCACAATTGGCGCTCCAAACGTCGTTGATGGTGTTGGGGTTGCTGTCATCGCAGGCGGAGCCAGGCAACTGACACGTACCCGAGGTATTCGCCAAAGGGTTGTAATTGCATGCATTGGGGTTCGTACATCCCACCACGACCGGAACCCCGATACATTGGCAAGACGCATTGTAGCTATCCCCTGTGGTCAACGCATTGTTGTCATTGCAAGCGGAACCCGGAAAAGCGCAGCTGCCATCATCCACGTCTGCAGTGGCATCGTAGTTGCAGGCAGTGGCGTTGGTGCAGCCCTCCTCGATCACGGGAAACGTGGCCGTCAGGCCCTCCGCATTGAAAGTGTTCCCTCCGACATCATCGTACTGGTAGTTGATGGTGACGTTCACCACGCCGGTGGTGGTGAGCTGGGCAATCAAGACCTTCAAGTCCGTTCCTGCAATGGCATCCGACGAGCTGCCGGGAACGATGAACCAGGACGCGCCCAGGAAGGTGTTGATGTTGAACCCATTGCCCGAATTGAATCCCGCCCAGTAGGGCTCCATCCCTACTTGACTCACGCCACCCGTTCCCGTAGAACTCTCGGAGCCGATGGTCAGCCAGGAATCTTGGGTGAGTCCCGGCGCAAGGGGGTAAAACAAGGGGTTGATGACCTGCGCGAAGTTGCTACCAAAGGGATTCTGATAGAAGTTCGTCGTGGTTTGAATGATCAAAGGCGCATTCTGGCTGCCGCTGACCGTGCCGTAAATGGCCACCAATTGGTCGGTGGGTGAGTCAAAGGTGGCATACACCCGGTAGGTCGTCCCGTTGGCGGATGTGCCGACCTCAACGACCTCGATGCCCGTGGATGTGGCAGAAGCCACCCAAGTGGCCAGGAGGGCACAGAGGGTCAAGAAGTATTTTGCTTTCATGGGGTAAGGGGTTGTTTGTCAATCGTTTGGTCTGGGGAAATGAAGCCTGTTGCGGTGACAGGTGCGTTCCCAAGGTAGGCATCCCCATCGAAAAACCAAACATCCTGAGCCGGATTCCGACCAAAGGAGAAGGAAGATGTCCCTCAATCCGGGACCAGCCCGCTGGCGCGCAGCAGGGCAGCGGTGCTGCCATCGTGGTCCGGGCTGATGGCGCCGGATTTTTGATCCGCGAGGATGCGCAAGGCCAATTGCTTCCCCAACTCGACCCCCCACTGATCGAAGGAATGGATGTTCCAAAGGTAGCCCTGCACGAAAATGCGGTGCTCGTGGGCTGCCAGCAACATCCCCAGGTGGTGGGGGTCGAGCCGGTCCAAGAGCGAGAAGCCACTGGGGCGGTTCCCTTCAAAAATCCGGTGGGGAGCCCGCTGCGCTGCGGTGGCTGGGGGCAGTCCTTCGGTGAGACCGACCTGGAGTGCTTGGGAGGGGGTTTGGCCTGCCATCAAAGCCTGCGCCTGGGCGATGGCATTCGCGAGCAGGAGGTCATGCCGACCGACTTCCGATCCCAACGGCTCCCGGAATGCGATGAACTCCGTGGGAATGCGCTCGGTTCCCTGGTGCAGGAGCTGGTAAAAAGCGTGCTGACCATTGGTCCCCGATTCTCCCCAAACCACCGGGCCCGTGGCATGCCCCACCCGGTGGCCATCCCGCCCCATGGACTTGCCGTTCGACTCCATGTCCGTCTGTTGCAGATAGGCCGGGAACCGATCCAGGTCCTGGGCGTAAGGCAGGAACGCCAGGGATCCCATCCCACCCAGCTCCACGTTGCACCAGCCCACCAGCGCCATCACGACCGGCAGGTTCTCATGGAGGGGGGCTGTCCGGAAATGCAGGTCCATGGCCCGCGCTCCGCCCAACAGGGCCTCCCAATGGGCAGCCCCAATGGCCATGGCCACCGTCAACCCGACTGGCCCCCAGAGGGAATACCGTCCTCCGACCCAGTCTTCGAAACCGAACACCCGCTCTGCCCGGATGCCGAAGGCCACGGCCCGATCGACCCGAGACGAAACCGCCGCAAAATGTGCGGCCACCCCCGACTCGCCCAGCGCCGCCACCAACCAAGCCCGCGCTGCCTGAGCGTTTGCCATCGTCTCCTGCGTGGTGAACGTTTTGCTCACCACCACCACCAGCGTCTCCCGCGGGTCCAAACCGGCCAACACCGAATCGAGGTGCGCGGCATCGACGTTGCTCACGAAATGCACCTCCGGTCCGGTGGCAAAACGCCGCAGCGCCCGGTGCACCATGAGCGGACCCAAATCCGAACCCCCGATGCCCAAGTGCACCACATGCCGCCAGCACCCATCGGCACGAACCTCCTCCGCAAAAGCCAGCATCCGCTGCCGGACGGCCAGAACCTCCCCCAACACATCCTGCCCATCGACCGCAAAATCATCCCCCGGTTGCGCCCGCAACGCCATGTGCAGCACCGCGCGGTCTTCGGTTGCATTCAAACGCACCCCGGCCATCAAATCGCCAATCGCCCCTTCCAGTCCACTTTCGCGGGCCAAATCCACCAATCCCGCCCACACCGCATCGTCCACCGGTTGTTTCGAAAAGTCGTACAACCATCCCGGAACCTGAATGTGGAACTTATCGAACCGTTGGGCATCCTGCGCAAACCGATCCATCAGCGGCACCGAAGCGCCCGCTCTCCAAGCAGCCTCCAACCGAGCATAGGCCGGCAAAGACCGCAACGCCAGAGGACGCCACATCACGCTTGGTTTCGGCCCAAGCAGTTCAAGTCCGCAAACGCCTGTTCCAGCCGCTGCACGAACGTCTCCTCTCCTTTGCGCAACCAGACCCGGGGATCGTACTTCTTCTTGTTGGGCTTGTCGGCGCCCTCCGGATTTCCAATCTGGGACTGGAGGTAGGCTGACTCCTGCGACATGTAGTCGCGAACTCCGCAAAGGAACGCCCACTGCATGTCCGTGTCGATGTTCATCTTGATGGCACCGTATCCAATGGCCTCTCGGATTTCCTCCGGGGTAGATCCGCTGCCCCCGTGGAACACGAAGTTCACCGGGTTGGGGTCCGTCTGGAAACGTTCTGCGATGTAACGCTGGCTGTTCGCCAAAATGATCGGTTTCAGTTCCACGTTGCCCGGCTTGTATACCCCGTGCACATTGCCGAAAGCAGCCGCCACGGTGAACCGATCGCTCACCCGTCGCAACGTCTCGTAGGCGTAGGCCACCTCCTCGGGCTGGGTGTACAGACGGCTGCTGTCCACGTCGCTGTTGTCCACCCCATCCTCCTCGCCACCGGTGACCCCCAATTCCATCTCGAGGTACATGCCCATGGCGTCCATGCGCTCCAAATAGCGGGCGCAGGTTTGCACATTCTCCTCCAAAGGCTCCTCGCTCAGATCCAACATGTGGGAACTGAACAACGGCGCACCCGTTTGCTCAAAGTGCCGTTCGCCTGCGTCGAGCAAACCATCCACCCAGGGCAAGATGTTGCGGGCACAGTGGTCCGTGTGCAAAATCACCGGAATGCCATACGCCGCTGCGAGCTGGTGCACATGCAGCGCCCCGCTGATGGCCCCGAGCACCGCCGCCCCTTCGTTGGGCAATTTGAGCCCCTTGCCCGCTTGGAACGAAGCCCCGCCGTGGGAATACTGAACAATCACCGGCGACCCCACCTTGCGGGCCGTTTCCAATACCGCATTCACCGAGTTGGTGCCGATCACATTCACGGCAGGCAAAGCGTAATCACGCTCCTGCGCATCTTGAAAAACAGCCCGTACCTCCTCTCCCCACAGCACGCCAGCCCGAAACTTAGTCGCCATCAGATGAAATGATAAAAGTGAGCCCCGAAGGTACCCAATCCACCGTTACCGCCCACTGATTTCGCGCTCCAATCGATGCAATGGACCGCGCATCACCGCAAAGAAAAGCGGAGGAAACAAGCTCAAGAGCATCATGCCCGGATACCCCGTTGGAAGCTGGGGTGCACGGTCGATGTGGTCCAGCTGGGCATAAGGTTTTCCGGGAAGGTGGTGGTGGTCCGAGTGCCTGGACAATTCGAACAGCACCAGCCGCCCCAGCGCATGATCCGAGTTCCAGCTGTGGTGAGGTTGTACCCGTTCGTACCGCTCACCCTCCGCCTTTTTGCGGGCCAAACCATAATGCTCAATGTAATTCACCGTCTCCAGCAAACACCCCCCCAGCACGCCCGCCAGAAGCCATGCACCCGCCACCGCCCAGCCCAACGTGGCCCCTACCGAGAGCCACAAACCCCACTGAAGGAGCTGCCAACGCAACACCTCGTTCTCCCAGCGCCAAGCCCCACAGCCCAGGCGGGCAAGCCGCTTGCGTTCCAAATCCCAAGCAGAGCGCAAACCGCCCAACATGGACCGGAACCAGAACACTTGGACCCACTCCCCCCGACGCGCAGTGGCCGGATCGTCCGGCGTGGCCACGTTCCGGTGGTGGCCCCGGTTGTGCTCCACGAAGAAATGCGTATACAACGACGACGCCAGCAACCCCTTCGCCATCCCCTGCGAAACCGCGTCGGGCCTGTGCCCCAATTCGTGCGCCACATTGATGCCCAGCACCCCGCAGAGGAGCCCCATCGCAGTCACATGGCCCCACCAAGTGGCGCCCGAGGCCGGTTCTGTGGCCATGGTCCAGAGGAATAAGACCAGCATCCCCCACTGAAGGGGCAACGCAGTCCACAACACCAGCTCATAGCCGGGATCGGCCGCCACCTCCTCCCGCTCCCGTTCCGAAAGGTTCCGCCGAGCGCCCGGGAGCACCAGCTCCAAAAGCGGCAAGAAGCCGAAGGCGTAGAGCAGGGCGAACCAGGCCATGCCCCCCTCCGAAAGCAGCGAAACCCCTCCCGCCAACGGGATGGTCCACGACGCCAGGTACCGCAGGGGCCGAAAGCTCCAGCGGAACGGGCGGTCAACGAGGGGCAAGGGCCGAGTCAGCGGGCTCATCGGCGCCTAATTTGGAGAGGATTTGGCCTGGAGTCAAGTCCAAATTCGCCAAAGCCTCCTGCGCCCACCGGGCCTCCTCCGTGCCCGGATGCACCTCCATCACCTGCTGGTACGTCGTCCGCGCCTGCTCCCGGTCGTTGAGTTCCACCTCGGACAGGAAGCCCACAAGGAACGCCGCCCGGGCGCGCTTCGGGTAGGTGGGGTAGTGGTCGTGGATGTCGCGCAACAGGTTCAGCGCCTCGCGCACGGCGCCGCGCGAGCGCAGCAGGTCGGCCCGGCGGAACAGCATCTCCGGGGTGCGCGGATCGTCGTGGCAGGCGTTCGCGAAGTCGGCATAGAGGAACAGCAGGGAATCCCGCACCGCCGGAGCGACTTCGGTCGAGCCCCCTGCGAACAACTTCGGCTCCAGCTCCCCGATGGCGCGGGCCCGGTCCTCGCAGGCCGCTTCGCCCCCTTCGCTGGGACCGCAGCCCACCACCGCCCCCAACAGGACGCCCCCCGCCAGGGCGCCCAGCACCCGGCCCTTACCGCCGGCCATGGGCTGGAAACCGCATCCGGTAATCGACCTGCACCTTGCCCTGACCGATGTCCCGCAACTTGCCGTGCAGCAGCCGGCGGCGCATCGGGTTGAGGTGGTCCGTGATGAGCACCCCCTCGATGTGATCGTACTCATGCTGGACCACGCGGGCCGGGATGCCCTGCAAGTGCTCCTCCACAAGTTCCCACTGCTCATTGTAGTACTCGATGCGGATTTCGTTGGGGCGGCTCACCTTCTCCCGCACCCCGGGAATGGACAAGCAACCCTCCTCCATTTCCCAGCACGCCTCACTCTCCTCGAAAATGACCGGGTTGATCATCACCCGCTTGAACGTCGCACAGGTGGGATCGCCCGCATCCCCTTCCGCAAACGGCGTGGCGTCGGCCACGAACAGCCGAATGCCCAGCCCCACTTGCGGCGCCGCAAGCCCCACCCCTTCCGCCGCGTACATGGTCTCCCACATGTCCGCGATGATTTGGGCCAAACCCGGATGCCCCTGCTCAATTTCAACGGCTTCCGCCTTCAAGACGGGATCCCCAAACGCTAC
>JBIKTK010000037.1:0-7915 GCA_044348125.1 Flavobacteriales bacterium
AATCGAAGCCGGGATGGATTCACAGTACGGGTCAAAGGACACTTCGGGAATGATCGATCCCACGGTTTCGATGATGAACACCCGGCGTCCTTCACAGCCCTCGGCATTGGTCACCTCCAACATGAATGTGCCAGAAGTCAGTTCTGCAGTTGGGCCTGTGGAACTCACCACCTCCCCACCACCGCCATCCCAATCCCCAATCCAATTGTAATCCGTGTACAAAGGTTGCTCTGTCGGATCAACGGTAGCGATGGATACCTGATCGGGACAAACCGCCGAAGGATCCCAGAACACATCCGGCAAGAAATACGGCGTCTGCTCCACATCATAAAACAGGGTTTGCTCACACTCCCCGAGGTAAGCGTTCAAGAAAAAATCCCCGCCGTAGGTGTGTGTGCAGGCCGCTGTGGCGCATCCCGTGGACCACGCATACGAATCAAAGCCCGCCGTCGCATTCAAAGTGGTCTCCCCCCCGGCACAAATCACGAGGTCTCCCTCAATGCTCAGGGGAGGCATGACCGTAGCAAGGACTTCCACCACAAACTCAATGGTCGTGGTCTCAGCGGGCACCCCGTTGTCCGTGGCTGTCAACGTGATGTTGTGGATGCCCACATTGGTCGCTAGCGCGGAGAATGCTCCAGTAATCTGACCTACTGGTCCGTTCTGTAGGTTAACCGACCAGCCCGGCGCAGCAGTGGAACTCACCGTGATGGTTTGGTTGGTCTCTGGGGCCAAAAAATCCAAGTCCAACTCGTAAACACCGTTCTGACACAAGACGATGGTGTCGCATCCCAAGCTCACCGTAGCGAGCGGAGGTGTGTTGCCGCTGGAGGACGCCGTGCTGATGTTGAACACTTTGTAGTCGAGCCAATCCACCCCATCCACTTGCGCTTCGGTGGTTCCATAAGGACCATTGTAATCAGAGGTGAGGAGATTGAATCTTCCGTACTGGATGTGGTCCCCGGTTGTTGTACCCTTGTCCGCTCCCACCGTCGCTGGATTGTTGCCGCAACAACCACCAGACCCACCCACGTCCCCGTGGGCCCATTGCATGTTCAAATAACAAAGTTGGGTGTTGGAGCCATCTGGCAAAATCACCCCGTTGTTGGGTGTGATGATGATTTGGTAGCTGTTGAGCAAGTCCGTGTGGTTGTTGTAGTAGCCCACATCCACGAAGTTGATGTACGCTGCCTCCGGGGTCACCTTGTAAAATATGTCCCCGCTCAACCGGTAATCCGCATCTGCCCAAAAGCCGGCAATCTGATTGTAAGCCGCCGAGGGGAACTCTTCTGGTGTCCAGTCGATGACGTAGTTGCCGAAGGAAATGGACCCCTTCGAGTTGATGTAGAATTGGTTGAAGTTCTGTCCATAGAAGTTGAACTGCCAACCCAAATCAATCGGACCATGGGAGCAATCCACATTCACCCCGGCACCTGCCGTGAAGTCCCAATCGAAGGTCGTGATGTCCTCATAGGAGTTGTCCGGCTCAATCCAGCAGTCGCAATCCCCCGGAGGAAGCAACTTCTGCATGGACGCGCGCTGTTCTTTGTCCCCAGCCAGCGCCATCTTCCGAGCATGCACAATTTCACGCACCTGCTGTTCGTCATACTCCTCCCATGCGCGGAAGACCTCCCACTCGTCACGTGACATGTGGTAGATGGCACCCTCCAAACCATGGTATTTCTTGATGATGGCCTCTGCAGTGGTGGCCTGAATCTGGCGAGAGGGCCGGGGCTGCAGGCCATTCAATGCCGAACCGGGCTGGGCCATTGCAGGCATGAGACCGGCAAAAACCAACATACAGCCCAACAGGAACAACGTGTGGTTTCTATCCATGAGAGTCCGAGGTTTCAGATCGCCCTGAGGAAAGGCGGGTGAAAGTACGTGCAAAACAACATGAGGCCAAAAAAGCCCTCGAAATTTAGGTACAAGGATGACGCCACCAAACCCCCATTCGTTGCACCGGTGCCCCGCCGCAAAATCCCTTCCATACGGCCAATGGGTCGCCGCCATTCCGGCCGGGTTTCGGCGTACTTTTGTTTTCCACCCATCCCAGCATGGAACGCATCCGCAATTTCTGCATCATCGCCCACATCGACCACGGCAAGAGCACCCTGGCCGATCGGCTGCTTCAGCTCACCGGCACCATCTCGGACCGGGATCTGCAGGAGCAAACCCTGGACGACATGGACTTGGAGCGGGAGCGCGGCATCACCATCAAGAGCCACGCCATCCAGATGAGCTACAAGGCAGCCGATGGCTTGGTGTACGTCCTGAATCTCATCGACACCCCGGGACACGTGGATTTCAGCTACGAGGTTTCCCGTTCGATTGCAGCCTGCGAAGGGGCTTTGCTCATCGTGGATGCCACCCAAGGCATTGAAGCACAGACCATTTCGAATCTGTATTTGGCCTTAGAGCATGACCTGGAGATCATTCCAGTGCTGAACAAAATGGACCTGGACTCTGCAGACCCCGAGGGGGTGAGTGACCAGATCATCGACCTCATCGGTTGCAAGCAGGAAGACATCATTCCGGCCAGCGGCAAGACGGGACTGGGGGTGCCCGAGATTTTGGAAGCGGTGGTGAAGCGGATTCGGCCGCCCCAAGGAGATTTGGACGCCCCCCTTCAGGCCATGGTTTTCGACAGCGTCTTCAACTCCTTCCGCGGCATCATCGCCTACTTCCGGATCATGAATGGCCGGTTGCGCAAAGGGGATCTGGTGAAGTTTTTGGCCACAGGACGCGAGTACAATGCCGACGAAATCGGGGTGTTGGGCCTCGACCTCATCCCCAAAGATGCCCTGGGCGCTGGGGATGTAGGTTATATCATATCCGGAATCAAAAACGCCAAGGAGGTCAAGGTCGGTGACACCTTGACCCTGCGGGCCACCCCATGCAGCGAGGCCGTTCAGGGATTCGAGGATGTAAAGCCCATGGTTTTTGCCGGCATCTACCCCGTGGACACCGATGAGTACGAAGAACTGCGGGGCGCCATGGAGAAACTCCAACTCAACGATGCGTCGCTGGTGTTTGAGCCGGAGTCGTCCGCAGCTCTGGGATTCGGGTTTCGGTGTGGCTTCCTAGGGATGTTGCACATGGAAATTGTCCAGGAACGCCTCGAGCGGGAGTTCAACATGACGGTCATCACGACGGTGCCCAACGTGAGCTACCGCGCCCGGACCAAGGCTGGCAAGGACATCGTCGTGAACAACCCCTCCGATCTTCCCGATGCCAACCACTTGGAATTCGTCGAAGAACCCTTCATCAAAGCTCAGGTCATCACGAAATCCGAGTACATCGGTGCCGTGATGGGTTTGTGCATCGAGAAGCGGGGCATCCTCACCAACCAAGTCTACCTGACGGCCGATCGTGTGGAGATGTCCTTCAGCATGCCTTTGGGAGAGATCGTCTTCGACTTTTATGACAAGCTCAAGAGCATCAGCCGCGGCTACGCCTCTTTCGATTACTTCCCAGACGAGTACAAGCAGAGCCACCTCGTGAAGTTGGACATCTTGCTCAATGGCGACCAAGTGGATGCGTTGAGCGCCCTCATTCACCGGGACAACGCTTACGAACTGGGCAAGAAAATCTGCCTCAAACTGAAGGAACTCATCCCCCGCCAGCAGTTCATGATTGCCTTGCAAGCGGCCATCGGCGCGAAGATCATCGCCCGGGAAACCATTTCTCCGCTCCGAAAGGACGTGACCGCCAAATGTTACGGCGGCGACATCACCCGGAAGCGGAAGCTGTTGGAAAAGCAGAAAAAAGGGAAGAAGCGCATGCGCCAGGTGGGCAATGTGGAGGTCCCCCAATCCGCCTTTCTCGCGGTGCTCAAGTTGGATTGACGGGCTGCGGCTTCTGGACGCGGCTGAGCGCACCAGGCTCGTTCTTGTTCGCCAATTGACCGCACGCCGCGTCGATGTCCTTGCCCCGAGAACGGCGCACGTTGACCACCAGGTTACAACCCTCTAGGAAGGACACAAAGGCTTCCAGGCGCTCTGGCGTGGTCATTTCGAATGAGCCCCCGTCGATGGGGTTGTACTCGATGATGTTGATCTTACAAGGAACGTGACGACAGAAGCGGGCCAGCGCCCGGGCATCGGAAAGTCCGTCATTGAAATCCTTGAAGATGATGTACTCAAAGGTCACCCGATCCCCCGTCTTTTCGTGAAAGTAGCGGAGGGCTTGGGCCAAAACCTCCAACGAATTCGACTGGTTGATGGCCATGATTTCATTGCGTTTGGCATCATCTGCCGCATGCAACGACAGGGCCAAATGAAACCGAACACCATCGTCTGCCAAGCGTTGAATCGCCTTCGCGATTCCGGCCGTGCTGACGGTGATCCGTTGGGGCGAAATGCCCAAACCCGGGGTACCGGTGATGCGCGCAATCCCCTCCAACACCTGGCTGTAGTTGAGCAACGGCTCTCCCATCCCCATGAAGACAATGTTCGAGAGGGGGATGCCGTAGTGCTGCAACGCCAGGGCGTTGAGCATCTCGACCTGGTCGTAAATCTCGCCCGCTGAGAGATTCTTCATGAGCTTGAGCTTGCCCGTCGCGCAGAAGGTACAAGCCAAACTGCAGCCCACTTGAGACGAGATGCAAGCGGTCATCCGCGTGCGGGTCGGAATGAGCACCCCTTCCACCACCTTGCCTGGGGCCACCTCGAAAGCACATTTGATGGTCCGGTCTGCGCTTACCTGCTTCTCAACCAATGCGATGCGTTGCAACGCAAAGGACGATGACAAGCGGTCCCGAAGGCCCTTGCTCAGGTTCGTCATCTCGGCAAAACTACCAGCAGCCCGGGACCAAATCCATTCGGAAACCTGGCGTGCCCGGAATGGCTTTTCCCCCCATTCCACCAAGACTGCCTCCAATTCCGCGTCCGACAGGGCACGAATGTCCGGTAACTCTGGAAGGGACGCCTGGTCGTTCATGTTTCAAAGATACACGCTGGGACCAGCAGCCCTCATGGGGCGTCGTCCTCCGGAACCTGCGGCTCAGCAGCCAGGGGCAAGTCCTGGGTGAAACCCGTGGAACGACGGCGACGCGCCTTGCCCACCAGCATCAGGGCTTCCAATTGTTGCATCACCTCATCCCGTTTGCGCACCGACATGGGCACTTCCCGGCCATCCCGCAACGTCAATGTGTTTGCCCGCACGTTGCAGGATTGCACCCCCGTCAAACGAACCAACTGAGAATTGTGCACCCGGTAGAACATGGGGTCGTTGAGCATTTCCTCCACCCGCTTGAGGTTCTTCGATAGGGTGATGCGTTTTCCCGAACTCAGATAGAAAGTGGCATAGCTTCCGCTCGCCTCCACCTGCAAGATGTCCTTGTGTTTCACGAAGTACCGGTGGCCAGAGGTGACCAGCTCCAACTTCTTGTTTGCCCATTCATCCGAACCCCCATCCCCAGCGGGACCCTCGAAGTAAAAGTGCTCCGCAATTCGCTGGGCACAGGCCTTCAGGTCCTTCGCATCCACAGGCTTGAGCAAGTAGTCAAAGGCCTGCTTGCGGAGGGCCTCCACCGCATACTCGTGGTACGTGGTACAAAAAACCACGTAAAAATCCCGTTGCGGGAAGCGGTCTAGCATTTGCAAACCCGACTCATCCGGCATGCGCACATCCAGGAACACCACATCGGGTGAGGACTCCACAATCGCCCGGTAGCCCTCCCTGGCGTTGGGAGCAGTCCGCACCACCTGCAGACCCGGGCAGAACCGCTCGATCTGCCGGCTCAGGGCCTGGCGGGCGGGTTGTTCATCGTCGATGACGATGCATTGAAGTTTTGCCTCCAACATGGCTCTCAGCATTCGCAACGTTTACGGGGCCAAGGAAGGACAGGTTGCCCTGAGGTTCCGCATCCGTTTCACCATCGTCCAGTAGGAGTTTGTAAGCGTCGACTTCCAGCATTGCAATCGCCGGAAAAATGAGGAACTTACAGCCGATCAATTCCCCTGTCATGCGCAAGATCCTGCTGCTGCTTCTGGCCTTTGTTCTGTTCGTGGTTTCGGCGAGCTTTCTGAGCGGATACGGCTACATCTGGGGCGGCATGGCCGAGACCTATTTCCGGGGGTGGAAGAACGCCAACGTCGATGACTTGGAATTTCGTACCCCCCGGCGATTGGAAGTTGGGGAGGGATGGGTTTGGCCTGAGCAAACCCTAGATTCCGCGGGCGTCAGCAACATTCTACAACAAGAGGAGGTTGAAAATGAGCATGTTGCGAGCTTCCTGGTCATCCACCGGGATACGGTTCGGGCGGAGCGTTACTGGCATGGCCACGACGTGCATACGGTGACGAACAGCTTTTCCATGGCGAAGTCCATCACCGCGCTCGCCGTGGGCATGGCCATCGACAGCGGTTATGTGGAGCTCAACGCGCCAGTGTATCGCTATCTGCCTCGTTTTCAGGAGGGTCCTGGTCGGGATTTGACCGTGGAACACCTGCTTCAGATGCGTTCGCACATTCCTTTCGGGGAGGACTACAAGAACCCGTTTGCCTTCATGGCGAAAGCGTATTATGCACCGGACATCGCGGCGTTGCTGGAGCCTTATGCGGTGGAGAGCACCCCAGGTCCGGTCTGGGAATACCAAGGGGGCAACACGATGTTGCTGGAGGAAATTGTGCGGACCGCCTCGGGGCGGGGGTTGAGCGATTGGGTCGAGTCGGGGCTTTGGAAGCCCATGGGTGCCACCGACCCGGCGTTTTGGGGGTTGGATGCGCCGGTGGAGGAAGGCGGAATCGAGCGTTCGTTCGCACAGTTTTATGCGACGACCCGGGATTTTGCCCGCTTCGGGGCGCTGCTGTTGGACACCGGGAAGTGGCAGGGTCGCTCCCTGGTACCTCAAGCCTTTGTGGAACGGATGATCACGCCCATCCAAGACCTGGACCCCGCTTGCGATGCGCGGCACTATGGGTACCAGATTTGGCTGGGTACCACCCCGGACGGACTGCCGTTCTCGGCGATGGAGGGACACCGGGGTCAGTTTGTAATCACCGTTCCTGCGCTAGACTTGGTCGTGGTCCGGACGGGTTACGACAAGGACCCCGAGAAGCGGGACCGCCTGCCCGTGGATGTGTTCCGTTGCATCGCGGCGGGCCGAGCGATCAGTGGGGTTTGACGCGGGTCAGGGGGTGGTGACGCGGGCAGGGGCTGTGAACCGGGTTAGGGGGCGAAATCGATGCCCAGCAACGCGCTCAAATGGGACAGGACGCGGTCTTTGACTTCGTCCATGGGGACCGGCCGCCCGAGCTCCAGTTGCAAGGAGGTAACCGAGCGGTTTTGAATTCCGCACGGCACGATGAGGTCGAAGTACGCGAGGTTGGGCGATACGTTGAAGGCAAAACCGTGCATGGTGACCCAGCGGGAACATTTCACGCCGAGGGCGGCAATCTTGCGCTCGCCCCGGGGAGCCATTCCCGAAACCGAGGGACCGTCGAGCCACACCCCCGTCAACCCTTCGATTCGGCGGGTTTCCAGGCCGTAGTCGGCACAGGTGAGGATGATGGCCTCCTCGAGCGTGCGCATGTACCGACCGATGTCGGTGAAGAGCTGCTCGAGGTCGAGGATGGGGTAGCCCACGAGCTGGCCTGGCCCGTGGTAGGTCACATCACCGCCTCGGTTGATGGGGAAGTACGTAACCCCCAGGGCGGCCAATCGCTCCGGCGTAGCCAGTACGTTCCCCGGGTCGCCGCTCTTGCCCAGCGTGAGCACGTGCGGGTGCTCCACGAAGAGCAGGTGGTGGTCCGGCAAGGCCAAATCCTCCCGCCCAGCAGGCCCGGGCGCAGCGCCCTCCAATCCCGCGTGCCGTCGAGCCACCTTGCGGGCCAAGGCCGCGTCAAAAAACTGTTGCTGCCGGACCCAAACCTCCTCAAACGGTGCCGTGCCCAGGTCTTCGAAATGGCCG
>JBIKTK010000038.1:0-7673 GCA_044348125.1 Flavobacteriales bacterium
GCCCCGCAACTCCATGTCCACCTCCGCGATCTCGAACCCGTCCGTTGTACGGCACATCGTCTCCATGCGCAATCGGGCATCCCGACTCAAATCCTCCCGGGTCATGAGGATGCAGAAACTCTGCTCAGCCCCCCTTCCCACCCGTCCTCGCAGTTGATGCAATTGGGCCAGCCCGAAGCGCTCCGCACTCTCTACCACCATCACCGAAGCATTGGGCACGTTCACCCCCACCTCGATCACCGTTGTCGCCACCAAGATATGCGTCAACCCCGACTGAAACCGCTGCATCTCTTGGTCCTTGTCCTCCGGACGCATGCGACCGTGAACGATGCTGATGCGGTAATCCGGGAGCGGAAAACGACGGGACAGGGATTCGTAACCGTCCATGAGGTCCTTGTGGTCCAGCGTGGCACTCTCCTCAATCAAGGGGTACACCACATACACTTGGCGTCCCCGCGCAATCTCCTCCTCCAAAAACTGAAAAACCCCCATGCGCGCGGCATCCGTGCGATGCACCGTCCGGATGGGCTTGCGCCCCGGAGGCAACTCATCGATCACGCTGACATCCAAATCGCCATAAGCCGTCATGGCCAGCGTCCGGGGAATGGGCGTCGCCGTCATCACCAGCACGTGCGGGGGCACCACAGCCTTCGCCCACAGCCGGGCCCGTTGTTGCACACCGAAGCGATGTTGTTCGTCGATGATGGCCAAACCCAAGTTCCGAAACTGAACTCCGGGCTCAATCAAGGCATGTGTTCCGATCACCAAATGGACGGCTCCCCCAGCCAAACCCTCCAAAATAGGCCGCCGTGCCGCCGGCTTCACGGAACCCGTCAACAGGGCGACCTCCACCGGCATGCCCGCCAACAACTCCCGGAACGAAGCGTAATGCTGGTTCGCCAAGATCTCTGTCGGCGCCATGAGGCAGGTTTGGAAACCGTTGTCGGCAGCCAACAGGGCCACCAACAGAGCCACCACGGTCTTTCCACTGCCGACATCCCCCTGCAACAATCGGTTCATGTGGTGCCCCGTGTTCACATCGGCACGGATCTCCTTGATCACCCGTTTCTGCGCCCCGGTCAAAGCGAAAGGCAAGTGGTGCGCATAAAACCGGTTCACCAACTCCCCTACCCGCTCGAACCGGACCCCCGCCATCCCTTGCGTCATGGCGCGCTTTCGCTTGCCCAGCGCCCACTGCATGAAGAACAACTCCTCCCACCGCAACCGGCGCAATGCCTGCTCCAGCACCGCCGCGTCGGCTGGCGCATGGGCGGCACGAAAAGCCTCCGAACGCGACGGGAATCCCCATTCCGCCAGCCAAGCAGCCGGCAGCGATTCCGGAATGTCGAATTCAGGATCGGATAAGACGCCGCGCACCAACCGCGCCAGACCTTGCGAGCCCAGCCCGCGCGAGGACAGTCGTTCCGTGGTGCTGTAGACCGGTTGCAACCCCAATCCTTGCCGGGCTTCAAACTGGGACCACCGTTCCACCTCGGGATGACTCACGTTCCACTTCCCGCCAAACCAGGCCGGCTTCCCAAACACCACCAGCTCTTCCTGCAACGGCAAGGACTTCTGGATCCAGCGGATGCCTTTGAACCAAACCAGTTCCAACATGCCCGTTTCGTCCCGCAATTGGGCCACGAGACGCTTTCCGCCCCCCTTTCCAGTCACCTCGGTGCATTGGACAATTTTGCCCCGGATTTGGACTGCAGCCACATCCGATTGCAAATGAGCAATTTGCAGGAACTGAGACCGGTCCTCGTAGCGGAAGGGGAGCATCTCCAAGAGATCCCCCGCAGTATCAATGCCCAGTTCCTCGCGCAGCCACTCCGCCCGTTGGGGCCCGACGCCCTTCAGAAAGTGCACCGGAGTGTCCAGGGAACGCAGCCGACCCGACATGGGCTCACACGAGCATCGTCACCGGCTGCTCCAAGTATGCTTTCAGTTGCGCCAGGAATGCCGCACCCGTCGCCCCATCGACCACCCGGTGGTCACAGCTGAGCGTAACGGTCATGGTGTTGCCCGGCACCACGGCCCCATTCTTCACCACAGGAACCTGCTGGATGCCACCCACTGCCAAGATGCACGCATCGGGCGGGTTGATGATGGCCGTGAACGAATCGATGCCAAACATGCCCAAATTGGAGATGGTGAAGGTGTTTCCCTCCCAATCTGCCGGCTGCAACTTCTTGTCCTTGGCGCGGGCAGCATAGTCCTTGACCTCCTGGTTGATCTGGGCCAAGGATTTTCCATCGGCGTGGCGAACCACGGGCACCAGCAAACCATCCTCCACTGCAACGGCTACTCCGATGTGCACGTGATCGTTGTAACGAATCCGGTCGCCGAGCCATGCGCTGTTAACCGCCGGGTGCTTCTTGAGCGCGAGGGCGGTCGCCTTGACGACCAGGTCGTTGAAACTGACCTTGACCGACGCACCCGCGTTCATCTGCGCCCGGGCGGCGATGGCGTTGTCCATGTCGATGGTCAGGGATAGATAAAAGTGCGGCGCACTGAACTTGCTCTCGGCCAGACGCCGGGCGATGGTCTTCCGCATCTGGGAAACCGGCACTTCTGTGAAGTGCTCTACCCCTGCGGTTCCGGCGGTGACCGCTGGATGAGCGGCCGGCTGGAAGGACTCCACGTCGCGCTTGACGATGCGGCCGCCCTCTCCCGAACCGGGAATTTGGTGGATGGCCAAACCCTTCGCCTCAGCCAACTTGCGGGCCAAGGGGCTGACTTTGATCCGGCCATCCCCCCCGGCTTGGGCCGGAACGGCTGTCGCCGTGGCCGCCAACACGGGAGCGGGGGAAAGAGCCGGAGCTGAAGCGACGGCCACGACCGGGGCATGGGCGACAACCGGGGCAGACACCGCAGCGGGCACCGGTGCGGGTGCAGGCGCCGGAGTCGGTGCGGCCGCCGCCGGGGAAACCGGCGCAGCATCGCCTGCGAGCAAACCCGCAATGTCCTCTCCTGCGGCACCAATGATGCAAAGCAAACTGTCCACGGGGGCAGAACCCCCTGCAGGCACCCCGATGTGCAGCAGAACCCCATCGTGGAACGACTCAAATTCCATGGTCGCCTTGTCGGTTTCGATTTCGGCGAGCAATTCTCCACTTGCAACAACGTCTCCTACCTGTTTGAGCCACGTGGCTACGACCCCTTCGGTCATGGTGTCGCTCAACTTGGGCATTCGGATGATCTCGGCCATGGTATCGGTTTGTGGTTGGCGTTTCAGCGATTCAGCGTTTCGGCGTTTGGATGGGGAGCAGCATCAATCCCGGACGAAGGGGTACGGGTCGGAGTAGACGTCTTCGTACAACTCGTGGGCTTCGGGGAGTGGGCTCTCCTCTGCAAATCGGATGCATTCTTCCACCAGGTCCTTCACTTCTTGCTCAACGTCCTTCAGGGCGGCCTCTGTGGCCCAGCCTTGGGCCAGCAATACCCCCCGAACGTGCTCGATGGGGTCGCGGTCCTGGAACGCATTGACTTCCTCCTTCGTCCGGTATTTCTGGGGATCCGACATCGAGTGCCCCTTGTAGCGGTAGGTCTGGATGTCCAGCAAGGTAGGGCCTTCGCCCGCCCGTCCGCGCGCTGCGGCCCGCTGGAAGGCGGCGCAAACCGCTTCGGGGGACATACCGTCCACCGTTTCGGATGGCATGGCGTAGCTCGCGCCCAACAGGGAAAGGTCGGTCACGTTGGACGTCCGTTCGACCGAGGTGCCCATGGCGTACTTGTTGTTCTCCACCACGAAAATGACAGGGAGCTTCCAGGTCATGGCCATGTTGAACGTCTCGTGGAGCATGCCCTGACGCGCAGCGCCGTCCCCGAAGAAGCAGAGCGTGACGTGGTCCTCTTTCCGGTACTTGTCCGCGAAAGCGATGCCCGCGCCGAGTCCGATTTGGCCTCCGACAATGCCGTGACCGCCGAAGAGGTTGCGCTCCTTGTCGAACATGTGCATCGACCCGCCCTTGCCCTTGCTCGTGCCCGTGCGCTTCCCAAAGAGCTCGGCCATCACGAACCGGGGATCGGTTCCCATGGCGATGGGATGGGCATGGTCACGGTAAGCGGTGATGACCCGATCGGTAGGCCGAATGGCCTCCACCATGCCCGCGAGGATGGCTTCTTGTCCAATGTACAGGTGGCAGAATCCCCCAAATTTCTGCTGGATGTAGAGCTGGCCGCAACGCTCCTCGAACTTCCGCATGAGGTACATGTCGCGGAACCAACGGGCGTAGACTTCTCGGCTGTGGGGGACCGATGGGGACGTTTCGGTTTGCTTCGAACCGTTCTTCTTCGCGGTCGCTGGTTGCGTTGGGGTGCGCTTGGCGCTCGTAGTGGTGGCCATCCTTCCTCGTTTTCTGTCCCGCAAATATAGTTTGTCCCATTGGGGTTCTTCGAATTTTGGCGGACTTCGCGCCGGATTTCATGCCCCCGGGGGCGTGTCGTGCGTCTCCGTCGCCGGGTTGCACTATATTTCCGCCGTTGAACCTGCTTGAATCCCTTTCCACCCTCCGCCCCATCGGCTTGGAGGAGGTTGCGGGCGCCGCGTTGCTCGACCGACTTGATCACAAGCTGATTGTGTCTGAGCGCTGGTTGCCGGAGGTTTTGGCCTATTGTCATGCCACAGAGGGGGAAAAGGACGGCGGCTACCGGATTTTGGAGGTGAATGGTCAACGCCAGAGCCGGTATGACAATGTCTTTTATGACTCCCCGGATTTCGATGCCTTCAACGATCATGTGCGGGGGCGAAAGGTTCGGCACAAGGCACGCATCCGGAGCTACGGATCCAACGGCCAGACTTTTGTCGAAATCAAGCGCAAGACGGTTCATGGCCGCACCGTGAAGGACCGCATCGTCCGTGCATCTGACGCGGCCTGGGATGCCCCGCTCACGGCGCAGGAATCGGAATTCATGCGCCAGCATTTTCCTTACGCCGACCGCTCCGGGGCTGTGATGCGTTCCAAATTCAACCGCTTCACGTTGGTGCACAGCGCCCGGGGCGAGCGCATCACGGTAGACACCGATCTGGTTTATGGCCGCCCTGAGCACGCCATTGACGATCCGGAAGCCGCTCCGCTGTTGCGCCGGGTTTCCGGGATTGCCGTGCTGGAAATCAAGCAGGTTCGCATCGACCGGCAATCCCCCATCTACCGGATCGTGGACCATTTTCTCGGCGCCCACCCGCCGCTTGGCCGTCCCACGCGGTTGTCGAAGTACATCCTGGGAACGGGCCTGATGCATCCTCAATTACCTTTGCGCACCTACCTGCCTGTATTCCGCGACATCCAACGGTCCCTGATCCCATGACCCCGTCCATCCTCGAAGATTTCTTGCCCGCCTTTTTGGGGAACCTGATTTCCGCCTTGGTGTTGGTGCTGTTCATTTACCACCAAGCCGCCCAGCGCAGGGAGTTTGTATTCACCTTCCTCAGTGTTTCCACTTCCGTTTTCCTCCTGTGCCGCCTGTTGATTGGCGTCGAACTGGATTTGGCTTTTGCGCTCGGATTGTTCGCCATTTTCGGCATCATCCGGTACCGAACCGATGCCATCCCCATCCGGGAAATGACCTACCTCTTCTTGGTCATTGCCTTGGCTGTCATCAACGCTCTCGCGTCAGGACCAGACACTTGGTCCGTGGTCCTGGTGGCAAATGGCACCATCTGGGGCTTGACCTGGGTGCTCGAGCGGCTGTGGAAACTGCGCCACCTCGCCACGAAGATTGTCATCTACGACCGGGTGGACCTGATCCACACGGGAAGACGCGATGAACTCATTGCTGACCTTTCCCGCAGGACGGGTGTAGTCATTGAAAAGATCGAAATTGGCAAGGTGGATTTGCTGCGTGACACGGCAGTCATCAAGGTCTTTTTCGATGCGAATGTGGTCCCGGGTCATTTCGAAACGCCCGGCGAAACCGAGTAAAGACCCGTTGCCCCTCAGTCCCGCCTGCGGACCAACACCACCGCGTGGGCGGAGACGCCTTCTTCCCGGCCCACAAATCCCAGCTTTTCTGTCGTGGTTGCCTTGACGGCCACCTGGGAGATGTCTACCCCCATCACCCCGGCAATGGCTTGCCGCATGGCAGGCACATGGGAGGCGATCTTGGGACGTTGTAAGCACAGCACCGTGTCCAAATTCACCAGTTCCCACCCTGCGTCCAGCACCAGGCCATAAACCTCCGCCAACAACTTCTTGCTGTCAATTCCTTTGTACGCTGGATCTGTATCGGGGAAATGCTGACCGATGTCGCCCAAGGCACAAGCACCAAGCAAAGCATCACAAATCACGTGAAGCAACACATCGGCATCGCTGTGTCCCAGGGCACCTGCTTCATGGGGCACCAAGATGCCCCCCAACCAAAATGGCAGCCCGGGAGCCAAAACATGTACGTCGTAACCCGTACCCACCCGAAAATCCGCCGTCATTCGTCTCCAGCGTTTTGGTTGCCCTTCAATTCAGCGAACTGCAAACGAAGGGTAAACCGCAAGGTATTCGCCAAGGGATTTTGCTGCCGCGTGGAAATGAGGTAGGACAGGTCCACCGTGAAGACCGTGTACTTCAATCCCGCCCCCAACGTGATGAACTGACGGTTGCCCTTGGAGTAATGTTCATTGAAGAAACCGCTGCGGAACGCAAAAACGTCACCAAAACCATACTCAATGCCCCCACCCAGGTTGTATTCCCGAAGTTCTTCCCGGAAAATGCTGCCTGGCTCAATGGTGTAGGTGCCGTCCGCATTGAAATCCACAATGCCCGGGGCGTCGTAAAAACTCTGGACCATGGCCGACGCCACCCCGATGTTGGGGTCGTATCCACTGACAATTTCCGTCCCCGATTCCTGGTCGTAAATGGGCGTAGTGGGAACCAACAGCTTGTTCGCATCCATCGTGAACGTCAGGCTGTTGTCCGCGTCCAAGGGCAGTTTGTAAGCCCAACCCGTCCGCAGGTTGGTGGGAATGAAGTCCCGGTCTGCGCTCTCCGTGTAGCTCATCTTGGCGCCGATGTTGCTCACGTTGAGACCCCAATTGAATTCGCCCTTCTTGCCGAACAGCCGGGCCTTGGGGTTGGTGTAAAACAAGCTCGCATCGATGGCTACCGACCTACCGGGCTTCGAATTGGCACCCAACACATTCGTACCCCCCGTCAAATTCGAATTGATGAACCGACTGGCGATTCCTCCCCCGAACCGGTCCGTGAACTTCTGCGAAAAACCGAGATCCAAGCTGAACTCTGCCGGCTGAAAATCCCGGATGGTTGTTCCTGATTCGTCCGTGAACGTGATGTTCCCCAAACTGAAGTACCGCAAGGCGCCACCCCAAGCTTGCCGGGAATTGATCCGCCGAATTCCGGTGAGATAGGCCAAATTCATGTCATCCACCAACGCCCGCAGCCAAGGGGCATAACTGAGACTGAACTCCACATCGTTGTCCAAGAATGCCATCTTGGCTGGATTCCAGTGCAAGCTGTTCCCATCAGGTGACAGGGCCACCCCGGCATCGCCCAAGGCTCCAGAGCGGGAGTCCGGGCCGATCATCAAAAACGGCACCGCCGTGGTGATGGTGTTCAACTGGACGATCCGGGTGGGATCATCCGGATTGAGCTGGGCATGGGCACCTCCGAGGCCCAGCAAGGCCTGAAGGCCCAAAAGCCCTATCAGTCCGGGCACGATGG
>JBIKTK010000070.1:0-6085 GCA_044348125.1 Flavobacteriales bacterium
GTGGGCATGCAGCCGTTTGTGGACAGCTACCATGCCATGGATTTGGAGGTTGATGCCATTTCTTGGGTGATGGGATCTCCCGAAGTTCTGATGGGGTCTTTGCCAGGCATGACAGCCCGTTCGGGTAGGTTCGCAAGCCGCAAGTTCTTCTCGAAGCCTGCATATGAAGCCATGCGGGGGATCGAGGATTTGCATCCTCTGGTGGAATTGAACAAGTTTCTGCAGGGGAGAAGTTCGATGGCATTCAGCACCCAGGAGTATGCTTCGTATTTGAGGCTATCTGAAGTACAGGCTCGGTTGGTGCTCATTGATTTGGCCCGAAAAGGTTTTCTTCAAATGGATTTGGAAGAACGAACCTGTCTTGCCTCATCCAAGGTGCAGGATTATTTGCACTACAACGCGGGACGGAAAGACTACGACTTGTTGCTTTTTGCCAGCGATGGAAAGGAAGGTGTGCAAGCCCGAATGAGCTTGCTCAATGGTCGGTTGAAGTTTCCTGCGGTGGGGGCCATCCAGGTGAGCACAGAACAAGACGTTCAGTTTCTTCCCAATGACAACTCACTCGAGATAGGGGAGGGACTCCATTTTCATTTTGATGGAAGGATCCGTGCCGGTAACTTCGACTTCAAAGGCGCTGGATTTGTCTTTGATTATGATCAGTTTACGGTGCAACTGAACCGGGTCGAGTCGGTTCAGATTTCTGTGGATGATCCCGAGAAGATGGACGCCTATGGCCGACCCGCGAAACAGCGGATCCTGAGTCAACTGGAAGAGGTTACAGGAACCATCCAAATCGACCACCCCACCAACAAATCCGGGAGGAGAAGCAAGGAGCACCCCCAGTATCCCATCTTCACCAGTGCGGCCCCGTCCTATGTTTATTACGACCAACCCCATGTCCAAGGGGGAGCCTATGTTCGGGATGCGTTCTACTACGAGGTTGAGCCATTTGTTTTCAAGTCTTTGGATCGATTTGGTCCCGAAGATTTGCGGTTGACCGGAACGTTGCATTCGGGAGGCATCTTTCCGGATTTGTCCTTGCCCTTGCAGTGGATGCCCGATCGGTCTTTGGGGATTCGAAGTGAAACGCCTCCTTCCGGTGCACCTTTGTATGGTGGATTGGCGCAATTCACTGAACGGCTCCAGCTGGATTTTGAGGGCCTCAAGGGACGGGGCACTGTGGATTTTCGGACAGCAACCGCTGACAGCGAGGATTGGTTGTTTCTTCCCGATTCGACCTTGGGAAAAGCCACAGTTTTCGAGAACCGGGCATCCTCCAGTGAGGATGTGCCCGAAGTGCGTGCAAAACAGGTAGAAACGCGATTGCTCGCGGCGGCTGGGGAATGGCATGTCCATACGAGACGTGATTCCTTGGATGCATTCGGTGGGGCGTTTGCGTTCCAGGGAGAGTTGACCCTTTCGCAGGCCGGGATGTGGGCATCGGGTGCAGGGGATTTGGGGCAAGGGAACCTCGCCTCCCAGCGCATGGAATGGGGACATGAACGGATCTTGTCGGACACCCTTCGGTTTGCCCTCCGGGGTGGCGCGGACAACCGGGTCATGTTCGAAGCGGATTCCGTTCGGGCGGTGGTTGATTTGGCCTTGAAAAAAGGCGAATTCAGCAGCCATGCAGGCGAAACCCGGGTGGATTTCCCGATGAACCAATACCATGCTTTCATGGATCGATTCCGGTGGGAAATGGTCCCCAATGACGTGGTGCTGGTGTCAGATCGGCCCCAAGCCGCGGAGGAGTTGGGCATTGAACTCCTGACCGATGCGGATTTCAATGTACAATCCGATCATCCGCAACAACAGAGTTTGCGGTTCTTGAGTCCTGAGATCGCTTTCGATGTGGATGAAGAGGTCTTGCGGTGCCATGGGGTGAAGCAAATTCCCGTTGCGGATGCGGCGATTTTGCCAGACCAAGGAGAGGTCGTCGTCCGGAGGGCAGCAGCCATGGATACCTTGCGCCAAGCCGTGGTATATGCGGATCGGGTTACCCAGTACCACCGAGTTTTTGATGCGCGTGTTCACATTTCTGGAGCCAGCGGATACCAAGCGAACGGGAAGTTGATGTACCAAGATGCGGCCGGGCGGAAATCCCCCTTGGAAGTTTTGAATCTCGGGCCGGAAGCCAACGGTGTTTCAGTCGGATCGGGTTCCATTCCGGTGGAACAGGGGTTTCGATTGGGGCCGGCGTTTGCATTCCAAGGCGCATTCACGCTGCGGGCAGACCAACCGCATCTGGTGTTTGATGGGTTGACCCAACCCTCACAAGCTTGTAGTGGTTTCGAGCGGAACTGGATTCAATTCAAGTCATCTATTGATCCACAGGACATTGCCATTCCCATCACCGAGGAGCCCCGGGGGCTGTTGGGAGAAGTGCTGAATTTGGGGGTCATGGTAGCAAGGGACGCACCGTATGGCACGTTTCCCGCATTTTTCTCGGTTCGACAAGAGCTTTCGGACAAACCGTTGATGCCGGTTTCTGGATGGCTCAAGTTTGATGGTGTTGCCAAGCGGTTTTTGGTGGCTCCGGAAGCTTGGTATGCAGGGAGCACGGCCCTTGTGAACTGGGTTGAAATCTCGACGGAAACCTGTGAAGTCAGGAGCCATGGGGTCGCGGATTGGCCCTTTGACTGGGGACTCCTGGAGGCTGATTTTGTCGGGCAATCTTGGGTCGATTCGGAAGGAACCATGCGGATGAAGGGGTCTCTGGCGCTGGATTTCCAATGGGAAGATAAGCTGTCTGGTAAACTCGTCGAGGCCATTCCCGGATGGCAGGGTGTGGCACCGGTAGATTTGTTTGCCGCTGGATTCGATTCAGATCTGCGGCATTGGATGGGGGAGGAGTCTGCAACGGAAGCCATGCGTGATTTGGGTTTGGCAGGCCAATTCCGAAAAATCCCCAAGGAACTCCAGCACACCGTGTTGTTGACGGGCGTACAATTGACTTGGGACCCAATCGAAGATGCTTTTGCCTCAGAAGGGGGGCTGGGTTTGGTGCTGATGGGGAATCAGCAGCCTTTCCTTCAAGTTCCGGGCAAATTGGAGTTCGTCCCCTCGCGCAGTGGAGATGTTTTTCGGCTGTACTTGCACGGGGACGAACAAAACTGGTACTTCTTTGAATACAAAATCGGGGTGATGAACATCAGTACCCCTGACTTCGGATTCCGGGATGCATTGTTGGATCTGAAAGCTGAAGACCGACGGGCAAAGGGTGAGAATGGTGAGAAGTTCTTGTATCAGTATTTGGCCAGCAAGCGGAAGCGAGACGACTTTGTGGATCGTTTCCGAGAATTTGAATGAACCCGAAGTAGGATGTCAGAACGCTATCCCCACTTGTTTTCACCCCTGGATTTGGGGGCTTTTGAGGTGCCCAACCGAATTTTGATGGGGAGCATGCACCTCGGGTGGGAAGAGCACCGGAAGGGGGCTTCTTACCTGGCTCGGTTTTACGCAGAGCGCGCACAAGGCGGTGTGGGGCTGATGGTCACGGGGGGGCATTCCCCCAACTGGGAAGGTACTTTGTTCCCCGGGGGCGCGCGCATGAGCATGGCCCACCACGCGCGGAAGCACCAAGCCATCACTGGAGCCGTGCACGAGGCGGGCGGCAAGATTTTGATGCAGCTGCTTCACGGTGGGCGGAGCAGTTTTCAACCCTGGTGCGTTTCCGCTTCATCGGTCAAGTCGCCCATCAATCGATTCAGGCCCCGGGCCTTGCGGCCTCGGGGAATCCGGCGAACCATCTCTGACTTCGCAGCAGCGGCAAGGTGGTCAAAGCAGGCCGGTTATGACGGTGTTGAGATCATGGGATCTGAAGGGTATCTCATCAACCAGTTTTTAAGTCCATCTTCCAACCTTCGTAACGATGCTTGGGGGGGAGGTGCGGAGAACCGAATGCGCATGGCAGTAGAAATCGTTCGCCAAACCCGTGCGGCCGTGGGGAGGGATTTCTTGCTCATGTTCCGGATCAGCCTGTTGGATTTGGTTCCGAATGGCAGTTCGTGGCCGGATGTCTTGCGGACCGCAGAAGCCTTGCAGGAGGCAGGGGTTCAAGTTTTCAATACGGGAATCGGTTGGCATGAAAGCCGGGTCCCGACCATCGCCACCCTGGTTCCACCAGGTGCGTTTGCCTTTGCCTCGGCCCAACTCCGGGCCCACGTGCAAGTGCCCGTGGTCACCTCCAACCGGTTTCAATCGCCGGATCAGTGCGAACAAGTGCTCCAATCCGGCGATGCAGATATGGTTTCCATGGCGAGGCCCTTCTTGGCCGACCCCGATTGGGTACTGAAGGCCCGCGCAGATCGTCCTCAGGAAATCAACACCTGCATCGGTTGCAACCAATCCTGCTTGGACCATGTTTTTACGGGCAGGACGGCGTCATGCCTCGTGAATCCTCGGGCGGGTTGGGAACATGTTCATGGCCGTTCCCGGATCTTACCGCAGGACCAGCGCAGACGGGTGGCTGTCATCGGAGCCGGCCCAGCGGGCCTCTCGTGTGCCGCTGAATCCGCGGCTTGGGGCCATGAAGTCACCCTTTTTGACGCGGCCCCTGAGCCAGGAGGTCAGTTTTTGTTGGCACAACGGATTCCCGGGAAATCCGATTTTCGACATTCGATTCGCTACTTCCTCGATCGTTTGGAAAACGCAGGCGTGGCCTGTCACTGGAACACCCCTCTGGAGTCGATTCTGGATTTAGAGAAGCGTTTCGATGACGTGGTGTTGGCTACCGGGATTCGTCCGCGTGCGCTGGAACTCGAGGGGAGCGACCATCCGAAGGTGTTGGGTTACACCGAAGTGCTCCAAGGCAAAGTCGCGGTGGGCGATCGGGTCGCAATTTTGGGCGCGGGAGGCATCGGCATCGATGTGGCGGACTTCCTGACCCACGATGCGGATGATGCAGGATTTCACTCGGTTTGGGGCGTGGACCAGACCCTGTCTTCTCCCGGAGCTTTGGTGCCTCCTACAGCGCGGATCCCCCGGCGGACCGTGACCCTGTTCCAGCGCAGTGACGGCAAGCTTGGGGAGGGGTTGGGCAAGACAACCGGTTGGATCCATCGGGCAACTTTGCGCCAGCGGGGCATCGGTTGGGAGCCTGGTGTTACCTATTTGCGGGTGGATGATGCCGGCTTGCATTACCTCGACGCTGCTGGAAAGCCTCAACAGGCTGCTGTGGACCATGTCGTGGTCTGCATAGGCCAAACCCCCCATTCCCCCTCCCTTCCTGTTGGCCCCCCCAACATCCAGGTCCATGTGATTGGCGGTGCCCGAGATGCCCGAAAAATCGACGCAGCCCGTGCCATCCGAGAAGGTTGGGCCTGCGCGAGGAACCTGGCTCAGGCCTCTCGGGCCAAGTCCTGAATCGCTGCCCGTCCCATCGATGTCCACTGCTCCACCCGAGCGGCCCCTTGTCCCGTGGGGGCATCCAAGGGCACCCCGACCCTCAGACGCACCCGTCCCTCCCGAATCCACAGGCTCCCCTTGGGCAACATCTCGAAGGTGCCATCGATGTAGATCGGCACAATGGGCACCCCGGCTTGCAGGGCAAGATGGAATGCGCCCGACTTGAAAGACAGCAGCGTGCCATCGGATGACCTCGTCCCTTCCGGGAAAACAAACACCACCTTGCCCTGATCCAAAGTCCGCAAAAGCGCCTGTGCGGCACGAACCGCACTATCCTTGTTGCCTCGCTCCACAAACACCGTTCCCGCACGGGCATTCACGGCGCCCAGTAAGGGGATTCGTCGAATCGAGGCCTTTGCCAAGAACACCACGGGATGGGGAATGGCCCCAAAAACAGCATTGATGTCCAATTGGCTGACGTGATTCCCGATGTAAATGGCCCGTTGGGGGAACCACTCGGTCGAAGGAACTCCCGCGGGCCCTTGAATCTCCAACGGCTGGGAACTCACCCAACGCAACAGGTTCCGGCTCCAGAGTACCCCCCCTATTCGATGAAGCACCCAGCCCGACGCACTTCTTTTCCCATACAACACCACCAAGCCTACAACGCAGCACACCACCGACCAAAGCAAGGCGACTACGGTTCGAAGCAAAGCCTTCATGTTCCTAGCAATTGATT
>JBIKTK010000327.1:0-7627 GCA_044348125.1 Flavobacteriales bacterium
ATACGATTACGTTTACGACGTTAGCCATTGCGCCGACGGTGGACACGGACGCGGCTTCGTCGGTGACTTCGAGCGCAGCGACGCTCAACGCCACGATCACGGCGACAGGCGGGGCGGCGGTGTCTGCGACGGGCTTCAAGTACGCGACGAACGCGCTACTGACGAGCTCGACGGATGTGGCGGGCAGCGGCACGTCGAGCCCGTTCACGAAGGCGCTGACGGGCCTGACGCATGCGACGCAGTACTGGGCGGTGGGCTACGCGACGAACGCGGTGAGCACGAGCTACGGGGATACAATCACGTTTACGACGTTAGCAATTGCGCCGACGGTGGACACGGACGCGGCTTCGTCGGTGACTTCGAGCGCAGCGACGCTCAACGCCACGATCACGGCGACAGGCGGGGCGGCGGTGTCTGCAACGGGCTTCAAGTACGCGACGAACGCGGCGCTGACCAGCCCGACGGATGTGGCGGGCAGCGGCACGTCGAGTCCGTTCACGGGGTCGCTCACGGGCCTGACGGCGAGCACGCAATACTGGGCGATGGGGTATGCGACGAACGCAGTGGGCACGAGCTACGGCGATACGATTACGTTCACTACGAACGCAGTGGCCCCCACGGTGGACACGGACGCGGCTTCTTCGGTGACGGCTACCGCAGCGACGCTGAACGCCACCATCACGGCGACGGGCGGGGCAGCGGTGACTGCGACGGGCTTCAAGTATGCGACGAACGCGCTTCTGACGAGCCCGACGGATGTTGCGGGCAGCGGCACGACGAGTCCCTTCACGGCAGCGCTTACCGGCCTGACAGCCTCCACGCAGTACTGGGCGGTGGGCTACGCGACGAACGCATTGGGCACGAGCTACGGGGATACGATCACGTTCACGACGTCGGCTCCGCCCTTTGCCTGTGGAACGTCGACGGTGACGTACGATGGCCACAACTACACCACAGTGCAGATCGGCTCGCAGTGCTGGTTCAAGGAAAACCTTCGTAACGACAACTACAACGATGGAACGGCGATTCCGGGGAACTTGGATGATGCGACGTGGACGGCCACGACCTCCGGTGCGCAAACGGTATACGGTGAGGGGGCATCAGACGTGTACGGCGGAAGTGATAATGAGGTGGCAAATTTGGCTACCTACGGCCGTTTGTACAATTGGTATGCAGTCAATAATGCAGCGGGTCTTTGCCCGACGGGTTGGCACGTTCCTACGGATGCGGAGTGGGACTCGTTAATTGACTATTTGGGTGGAGCGAGCGTAGCAGGGAATGCGATGAAGTCCACCACTGGTTGGCCATCGGGGCGTGGAGGCACGAACACCAGCGGCTTCTCGGCTTTGCCCGGTGGCAACCGTTACTTCGGCATTGGCTACTTCATCGATCAGGGCAACTACGGGTACTGGTGGTCTTCCTCCCCGAGTGGAGCGAACGCATGGAGCCGCTACCTGTACTCTGGAAGCTCGAATGTCACCCGCTCCAACAGCAGCACTCGGCGCGGCTTTTCTGTCCGTTGCTTACAAGACGCACCTCCTGCATCGTCCCCCACTGTCGACACCCAGGCGGCGAACTCGCTCACAGCGACTGCGGCCACGCTGAATGCCACCTTCACGGACGGCGGCAGCGCGGTGACGGCGACGGGCTTCAAGTACGCGACGAATTCGGCGTTGACAACCCCGACGGACGTGGCGGGCAGCGGCACGACGAGCCCCTTTACGGCTGCGCTGACCGGCCTGACGGCCTCCACGCAGTACTGGGCAGTGGGTTACGCAACGAACGCGGTGGGCACGAGCTACGGGGATACGATCACGTTTACGACGTCGGCTCCATTCGCCTGCGGAACCTCGACGGTGACGTACGATGGCCACAACTACACCACGGTGCTGATCGGTTCGCAGTGCTGGTTCAAGGAAAACCTTCGTAACGACAACTACAACGACGGAACAGCGATTCCGGGGAGTATGGATAATGCGACGTGGACGACTACCACCTCTGGAGCCCAGGCCATTCTTGACGCTGATTCGGTCGCCTACTTTGCCACCTACGGCCGCTTGTACAACTGGTATGCGGTCACGAATCCGGCGGGTCTGTGCCCGACGGGTTGGCATGTTCCGACGTATGCGGAGTGGGACACGTTAACTACGTCTTTAGGTGGATTGAGCGGAGCTGGGAATGCGATGAAGTCCACCACTGGTTGGCCATCGGGGGATGGAGGCACGAACACCAGCGGCTTCTCGGCCTTGCCCGGTGGCTTCCGCTATAACTTTGGAACCTTCAACGGTCACGGCAGCGACGGGTACTGGTGGTCTTCTTCCCCAAATGGGCCCTGGGCATGGAACCGCTACGTGTACTCAGGAAACTCTGCTGTCCACGTAAGCTACAGCGAAGCACAGGGCGGCTTTTCCGTCCGTTGCTTACAAGACGCACCTCCTGCATCGTCCCCCACTGTCGACACCCAGGCGGCGAACTCGCTCACAGCGACTGCGGCCACGCTGAATGCCACCTTCACGGACGGCGGCAGCGCGGTGACGGCGACGGGCTTCAAGTACGCGACGAATTCGGCGTTGACAACCCCGACGGACGTGGCGGGCAGCGGCACGACGAGCCCCTTTACGGCTGCGCTGACCGGCCTGACGGCCTCCACGCAGTACTGGGCAGTGGGTTACGCAACGAACGCGGTGGGCACGAGCTACGGGGATACGATCACGTTTACGACGTCGGCTCCATTCGCCTGCGGAACCTCGACGGTGACGTACGATGGCCACAACTACACCACGGTGCTGATCGGTTCGCAGTGCTGGTTCAAGGAAAACCTTCGTAACGACAACTACAACGACGGAACAGCGATTCCGGGGAGTATGGATAATGCGACGTGGACGACTACCACCTCTGGAGCCCAGGCCATTCTTGACGCTGATTCGGTCGCCTACTTTGCCACCTACGGCCGCTTGTACAACTGGTATGCGGTCACGAATCCGGCGGGTCTGTGCCCGACGGGTTGGCATGTTCCGACGTATGCGGAGTGGGACACGTTAACTACGTCTTTAGGTGGATTGAGCGGAGCTGGGAATGCGATGAAGTCCACCACTGGTTGGCCATCGGGGGGTGGAGGCACGAACACCAGCGGCTTCTCGGCTTTGCCCGGTGGCTTCCGAGACTACGACGGTGGAAACTTCTACGATCAGGGCTACTACGGGTTCTGGTGGTCTTCCTCCCCGAGTGGTACGAGCGCATGGTACCGCAAGCTGGGCTCTGCCTCGAATGTCTACCGACACTCCAGCTACACACGAAACGGCTTTTCTGTCCGTTGCGTCCGGGATTGATGACTCTTTGACTATTCGACTCTTTGACTCTTTTGCGGCCTTCCCTTCGGGGGAGGCCGTTTTTTTAAGGTTGAGGAGGGTGCGGCTGTGCCGCACAGGTTGAGGTTGAGGTTGAGGTTGAGGACGAAGGGGGGCTAGCGCGGTCTTAGGAGGAGACTATATCTGGGTTGCCTCGTTGTGCTCCTCACTTCAAGAGGTTCTTGAACTCAGCTTTCAGTACGGGCAGGCATTTCATCACAATGGACCAGATCATATCGTCCGCGATGCTGTCGTAGCTGTGGATGATGCGCCCTCGGCGCCATCTTCGACGTCGCCGTGGACCTCCGCCCCACCTCGCCGACCTACGGCCGCTCCTTCGGCACCGAGCTCACCGCCGACTCCGGCTGGCAGCTTTGGATCCCCGAGGGCTTCGCCCACGGCTTCCTCGCCCTGACCCCCGGCACCCACGTCCACTACAAGTGCACCGCCCTCTACAGCCCGGCCCACGAGGGCTCCCTCCGCTGGGACGACCCCCACCTCGCCATCCCTTGGCCCCTCACCGCCCCGCCGCTGCTCTCCCCGAAAGATGCGGCCGCCCCGGGGTGGGGGGGAGGTTGAGTGGACCTTTCGGGTTGATGATACAAGTGTTGCTTATGAGTCGGAATCATCTTAATAATCGATTAACGACATTTTTCCATCGATGTAATCATTTATTGTCGTATATTCGGGTTTCCAAACAACCACTGTGATGCGGAATTTTTTCTTCGCGGCGCTTGCATCTTTGCTCTTTGCTGTGCCAGCAATCTCCCAGTCATCGGATAAATCCTACATCGAGTGCAACCACGACTCGCTGATTACGGTGTTGCGCGCGTACGAGGATTCGCTGGCGCTCGCGAGCTCCACGACCGTGGTGCGCGTTGACTATGCCTGGCGCGTAACGGATGTGGCGGTGGGAGGAAAGGTGTACAAGATCTACCGGTGTGAGGCGCTGTACGATTCGTTGACGGTATTGATGGATGCGGTGGATTTTGCTCGGGCGACTCCACCGGTGGTGGACACGGACAGCATCTCCAGCGTGACAGGAACTGCAGCGGTGTTCCACGCGAAAGTGACGTCGGATGGGGGCGAGGCGGTGACGGCGCAGTGGTTCCGGTACGGGACGTCTGCCGCGAGTTTGGTCGATTCCGCGGCGGTGGCTGGGACGGCAACGCCGTTTACGGCCTCGGTGTCAACGCTGACTGCGGGAACAACGTACTACGTGGCAGGCTTCGCGCGGAACGCAAAGGGCACTACCCCGGGCGACACGCTGAGCTTTACGACGTGGGCGGCTCCGACGGTCGATACGGATTCAGCGTCCTCGGTCACGGCGACGGCTGCGACGCTGAACGCAACGTTCACGGACGGCGGCAGCGCGGTGACGGCCACGGGTTTCAAGTACGCGACGAACTCAGCACTGACGAGCCCGGCGGATGTAACGGGCAGCGGCACGACGAGTCCGTTCACGGCTGCGCTCACGGGCCTGACGGCCTCCACGCAGTACTGGGCGGTGGGCTATGCGACGAACGCGGTGGGCACGAGCTACGGCGATACAATTACGTTTACGACGTCGGCTGCGGCGTCATCGGGCTTTACGTGCGGAACATCGACGGTGACGTACGATGGCCACAACTACACCACGGTGCTGATCGGTTCGCAGTGCTGGTTTAAGGAGGATTTACGAAGCGACAACTACAACGATGGGACCGCGATTCCCGGGAACTTGGATGATGCGACGTGGGAGGACACGACCTCCGGGGCGCAAACGGTATACGGTGAGGGAGCATCATACGTGAACGTCGGAAGTGATGATGAGGGGGCAAATTTGGCTACCTACGGCCGCCTGTACAACTGGTACGCGGTAAACACAGGGAAGTTGTGTCCGACGGGCTGGCATGTTCCTACGGATGCGGAGTGGGACTCGTTAATTGACTATTTGGGTGGAGCGAGCGTAGCCGGGAATGCGATGAAGTCCACCACTGGCTGGCCATCGGGGGATGTAGGCACGAACACCAGCGGCTTCTCGGCTTTGCCCGGTGGCTACCGAGAGATCACTGGTTCCTTCGACGATCAGGGCATCGTCGGGTACTGTTGGTCTTCCTCCCCGAGTGGCTCAAACGCATGGTACCGCTACCTGCCCGCTGGACCCTCGAGTGTCTACCGAAGCCACGACAACCCATGGACCGGCTTTTCTGTTCGTTGCCTGCAGAATCCACCCGCAGCCCCCACGGTCGACACCCAAGCTGAGAGCTCGCTCACAGCGACTACGGCCACGCTGAACGCTACGTTCACGGACGGCGGCAGCTCGGTGACGGCCACGGGCTTCAAGTACGCGACGAACTCAGCACTGACGAGCCCGTTGGATGTGACGGGCAGCGGCACGACGAGCCCCTTCACGGCAGCGCTCACGGGCCTGACGGCTAGCACGCAGTACTGGGCGGTGGGCTATGCGACGAACGCGGTGGGCACGAGCTACGGCGATACAATTACGTTTACGACGTCGGCTGCGGCAGCATCGGCATCGTGCAGTGTGCCAAGTGTGACGTACGATGGCTTCACCTACACCACGGTGCTGATCGGCTCGCAGTGTTGGTTTAAGGAGAACCTTCGGAACGACAACTACAACGATGGAACGGCGATTCCGGGGAACTTGGATGATGCGACGTGGACGGCCACGACCTCCGGTGCGCAAACGGTATATGGGGAAGGGAGTTCGCCTGTTTTCGGTGGCAGCAGTGATGAAGGAGCGAACCTCACCACCTACGGCCGCCTGTACAACTGGTACGCGGTGAATACAGGGAAGTTGTGTCCGACGGGTTGGCATGTTCCTACGAATGCGGAATGGACGACGCTTGAAACAGCTTTGGGTGGAGGGTCCGTAGCCGGGACTGCGTTGAAAGTGACTTCGAGTAACACTCCTGCCTGGGACGGAAGCAATACCAGCGGCTTCTCGGCCTTGCCCGGTGGCAACCGAGGCGGCGGCGATGGCGCCTTCGTCAGTCAGGGCGGCCTCGGGGTCTGGTGGTCTTCCTCCCCGGATGGGTCTGATGCTTCTTGGTCCCGCTTACTGATGACTATGATCCCTGATGTCATCCCGATGTTGGATGCCCCACGACTCGGCTTTTCTGTCCGTTGCGTCCAGGATACTCCTTGACTATTCGACTCTTTGACTCTTTTACGGCCTTCCCTTCGGGGGAGGCCGTTTTTTAAGGTTGAGGAGGGTGCGGCTGTGCCGCGCTCGCCCTCAACCTCTCTCCGCAACCCGTATGCCCTTCTCCGTATGGTGGACGGTGCAGGTGGCGTGGATGGGGTCGTGCTCGAGGAAGAGGAGCCACTGTTCGTCGGCGGCTAAGGTGAGGAGGAGGTCTTTGTCTTCGAGGGTGAGGAGGGGGCGGGTGTCGTAGCCCATGACCCAAGCGGCGGGGACGTGGCCGGCGGAGGGGAGGAGGTCGGCCATGAAGGCGAGGCGCGTGCCGGAGGGGTGGGGGAGGACGGGGATCATTTGGCTTTCCGTGTGGCCGTCGGCGAAAAAGATGTCGAGGCCGGGGAATCGGTCGCCCAGTGCATCGCGGGTCCAGCGTCCGTCGCGGGGGATGAAGGAAAGCTGGCCACTTTCTTCCAGCGGAAGGATGTTTTCAGCGAGGAACGAGGCCTTTTCGCGGGCGTTCGGGCGGATGGCCCAGTCCCAGTGGCGGGCGCAGCTGTGGAAGCGGGCGTTCTGGAACGACGGGACGAGCAGGCCGTCGGGCCGCCGGACGACTGCGCCGCCCACGTGGTCGAAGTGGAGGTGGGTGAGCAGGACGTCGGTGATGTCCGCGCGGGTCAGGCCGAGGCGCGCGAGCTCGGAGTCGAGCGTGGTGGTGCCGTGGGGGTGGTAGTGACTGAAGAATTTGGCATCCTGCTTGTCGCCTAACCCCGTGTCAATCAGCAAGATGTTCTTGCCGTGGATGACCAGCAAACAGCGCATGGCCCAGGTGCAGAGGTTGCGCTCGTCGGGCGGGTTGACAGTTTGCCAAAGCGACTTCGGCACCACGCCGAACATCGCGCCGCCGTCCAGTTTAAAGTACCCCGTCAGGATGGTGTGGAACTCCATGGCCCGAAGGTAACGGGTGTGCTACCTTCGGGAGGTGAGCAGCGCGCGCTTCCTGTCGGTCTTGTGGGCGGTGGTCGGCATGGCTGCCGCAGGACTGCTGGTTCCGGGGCGGGCGCAGGTGTGCGGTTGGGGCGACTACTATTCGGTGCTGGCCGTGGAATGGGTGCATCCGGTGACGGGCAAACGCGTG
>JBIKTK010000039.1:0-7553 GCA_044348125.1 Flavobacteriales bacterium
TTGATGGCGAGTGGATTGAAAAGGATATTTTGGTCCATGGGCCGCATGGGCACGTGGAACAGCATGTTGAGCGGGTTCGCGGATTGACAAGAACGGCACTCGAGGCCATGTGCCGCGCTGTGGGATTGGATCCCATGGAGGCAAAGGGAAATTATTCTTTACAACCTTGGGATGAGACGTCAGAGCGTTGCATCATCTTTGCACGCTCTGTCTGAACCATGTGGTTTGCATCACTCGTCTTACTGGCCGTTGCCCTTTTCGGGGGCGCATTGTTTGAGCTCTCTGGCAAAAGACTGGAAAGCCGCTTGCCGCTGATTTTGGCATTCGGGGGAGCTTACATCGTAGGGTTGCTTTTCCTCCATTTGATACCCGAAGCCTATGCATCTGCACCAAGCACCATGGGGATTTTCGTGCTGATAGGTTTCATTTTGCAGGGCTTGTTAGAGTACTTCTCGCAAGGGGTAGAGCATGGCCACATTCATCCAGCCCACGGAGAACAGGGTCATGACCATTCGGCTTGTGTGAAAGAACATCCTACCCGAGGCGAGAACGAGAGCGTTGCGCGCGGTTCCGGAATGCCCTGGGCTATTTTTCTGAGCCTGTGTTTGCATGCCCTCATTGAGGCGATGCCATTGGGGCATGCGGGCCACGATCACGCCGGTCACCATCATACCCATGAGATGGGATCAGGATGGGCGCAATTGGATGCTCAGTTGCTCCTCGGGATTGCGATGCACCATGTTCCTGTCGCCGTTGTGATCATGGGCATGATGCAAGCCATGGGGGTGGGCAAGGGTTCACGGTGGATCGCTCTGGCTGTGTTCGGACTCATGCCCGCTTTGGGAATGGGGTTGTTTGAGTGGTTGATGCACAGCAACTGGACTTTACAGCCCAATCTTTGGGCACTGTCTCAAGGTGTTTTGATCGGGTTCTTGCTACACATTTCGACGACCATGCTTTTTGAAAGCGGTGATGGCCATCGGTTCAACGCAGCCAAACTTGCGGTCACACTTTTGGGATTGCTCATCGCTGTCATCACCCTTTGACACGGGAAGCGTTGGGTTATCAACTCCCGTCAATCCATTGATAATGAGTTGATGTGAATCAATCTTGATTTTTATCGAAACAATGGGAACATTCGTCGACTGTTTGGCGTAAGCGAAGCATCAAGCCAGTCGGATGAAACACTACCGCATTTACATCGATACGCTCAAGTTTGAGCAGATTTATCTGCACCGACACCGCTTCAAACTCAACTCGTTTGAGTATTGTTTGAACTGAATCCCATCAGCTGAACAAAGCAGCGGCTAGGCGCTGAGCTTCCTTCCAAGCTCCGCGATCATGAACCGACCAGATGCCCAATTCTTCGAGACCTCCCACCAAGGTCTCGGTTGCCAAATTCCCAACCAAATCATTTTGTGCCATGGGACATCCCCCGATGCCCATGATTGCGCCATCTAATCTGAGGCAGCCCCCTTCCAGGGCTGCCTTTGCTTTTACCCAAACATCCTCCGTGGTTGCATGGAGGTGGGCACCTATGGAAATGCTAGGGTACATGGGCACAAGCCGCTCCATGGCCTGGCGTATGGTCGTCGGTGTTGCTGTACCCACAGTATCGGAGAGTGCAATCACTTCGATCTGCAACTGGCCCACCAACTGTCCTGCAAAGTCTACCAGACGTTCCATGCTCCAATCTTCACCGTATGGGTTTCCAAAGCCCATGCTGAGGTAAACCACCAAACGCTTCCCGAATGAATCAGTGATTTCGCGGATGTTGTGCAGACGATCCCAAGCCGATTGAATGCTCGCTCCGGTATTGCGTCTTTGAAAGGTTTCGGAGAGCGAAAGGGGGAATCCTACGTCACAAATGGAGGCAAAACTACAGGCATCTCGAGCACCACGTTCGTTCGCCACAATCACCAAGAGGCGCGTTCCTTGTTCGCTCCATCCTTCAGACTCCAACTGACGAATCACCAAAGGGGTATCTGCCATTTGAGGTACCGAATGGGGCGAAACAAAACTGCCTATGTCCAAAGTATCGAACCCGACCTGCATCAGCGTCCGGTAATAAGCCAATTTCTGTTCGATGTTGATTCGATGTGGCCACCCTTGAATGGCATCTCTTGGGCATTCGACCAAGTGTATACGCTGCATGCTGCAAAATACAGCTTCCCAACCTGAAACCTTCATGACGAGGTGCCGTATCAATGGCCACAAGCACCCGAACATCATGGATTTGCAAGCATTTAATCGGCTACCTCTGGACGAGAAAACCAACTACATGTGGGACCATGGTGTGTGTTTGGCCCAGCGAATTGTAGAGAATCGCTACATTCTGTGCATTTTTGAGTTGAGTGGCTTCTACGTGGAAGCCATTTACTCCCGGCGCAACAACCGCGTGAATGCGATTCTACCCATAGCAGACATCCCGGAGTGGGAGGGTTATGTGGACCAAGTTGTGGGCAAGTTACTCCGGCTCAACTAAGTGCCAAGGTCCACTGGAGACATCAGGGTGCCATGCAACCCAAGGAGTCCAGTGAGGTGAGGTAAGGGAGTCCGTTGAGCATCCATCGGTCAATGGGGCAGGATAAACCGTCCATTTTCCCAAGCCTATTCGGTCCCATTCAAATGACCAAAAGGCCCCCGGCATCCAGCCTATCCAACCATTTTTTTCCAAGGGCACTGCGCCGGCTGGAGGGAGGCTGAATGGATCCTGTGGGGAGGGTTCTGGAGCACAGGGGATGCTGATGTTGGTCTCAGTGGATTCAAGGCACCAATCAGACCCCACGAGTTTCAAATGCGGAGTCCTCCCTCGAATCATGGACCAATGAACAAATCCATGGGTTGTCGAGGAGGAACTCGGCTGAGGATGGAATGTCCATGGCAAGGCACAAAATGCGAGCAGGGCACACCCCGTCAGCAGTCGACGATAGCCTGTTTCTCGTCGAATGAAACCAGCGGAGGCGGATGCCAGCCCCATTCCAAACAAAATGCCGGAGTATTCATTCCAATGCGACAAATCCCAACAAACGCCTGGCAGCGAGCTTGCCCAAGAAACAAATGCCAAAAAATGGGTAGTTACAACCACCACGCCGGTCCAAATGGCTGAGTTGATTTCCTGAGATTCTGGAATCAGATTCGAAGTCAGACATCCCATTCCAAGCCCATATCCGATGGCTGTGACCCAGGGTCCTGCAACCATATTCACGGGAAGAAAGTAGGTAGGAAACGTGTGGAAGGAAACGATGGTGAGCGGGGTGGTTGCCAATTGGGCAGCGATGGGGACGGTTGTCCATTTTAGGGCCCATCGTTGCCATCTTTTTTTGAAGGGCAGAGCCATTTCCAGACCCAAGAAGATTCCCAAGACGGCGAGGAAACTCAATTGTGCGCCCAATTGAATGGACGCCAAGGGCGACCAGAGGGCAACCCCCCAGCCTGCGAGGCACCATGTGTGGAAAGACGGGAACGGAATTCGAGTGAAAATGCCCAATGCGAATAGACTGGCCATCAAGGCCGCACGAATGGCAGACACTGGGAACCCACAGAGACCGACGTACCACCAAACAACGAAAATCCCTGGCAACCCGACCCATCGTAGCCCCAAAAACCGAGATCGAATCAGGACAAAAGCCAGTGCTCCCACCAAGCCGACATGGTATCCGCTTACGGCGAGGACATGCGCCAAACCCAACCCAGCAAATTGTTTCTTTACCTCATGGGTCAACATGGACTTGCTGCCAGTGGCCAACCCCCAGAGAAGTCCATTGACTTGGTCATTTCCAAATTGAACCAACCCTCGTTCCAGTTGCTGCCGTACCGCCTCGAAATGCGCGTTTTGTAGATCCTTGAATCGATCCCATGGGGTCATCGGCATGCCACGGGTCTGGGTGGGAGGAACCAACCATTCGAGCCTTCCACATAGCCCTTGGGACTGTTGAAAGGCGCGTTCATCAAAGGAATCGGTTTGCCGCCAAGCGACCCAACGGCCCCATCCACTCCAACCCGATCTCACAGCTACAGAATGCGCAGAATGGAAAGCCATGCGCCGCAACATTTGGGATTTCGAGTCAGGCAAATGAGAACAGATGGCAATGCAATCGAACCCATCGAATCGGTTGGGATTGCAGTTTTCGATGACACAAGTCCAAGGGGCTGCATTTTGAGAGGGAAGGGGAGGGAGGGTCCCAAGCCGTACCTCCGGAATCATTCGCATCCCGCCCAATGCAAAACTGGTGAGGAAGAGAACGGCCCTCCACGTTGGACCATTGGGCCTGAGCAAAACGACTACGCCCAAGCCCAACCCACCGACCCAAACCAGCGCCGTCTCCATCCCTGAGGAATCCGATGCCCAGCATTGCTGATGCGCGGTTTGGTAGCAAAGCACCTCACCCAACCAAAATCCCAAGAATGGAAGCGCAATGGGGGAGCGGAGGCGAAAAGGCCAAGGTTGCATGGCGCAACAATAGTGCCTCCCAAAGCTTGGGGCCCAAATGACTTTGTCGTTGCCGGTCTCGCCTTCAACGTTGATGCTTGTGCACCGAATTCAGGAAAGCCTTGCGTTCCAACTCGTCAAATGTCAACCGCTTTCCGATAAAATAATCCCAGACAACGCTTCGGCGATACCAACCCGCAGGATTCATCGGTTCACAAGGACCGGCAAAGGCACCTGAGAAAATCTCTTGGCTTTCGATCCTACGCTTTTTCCAGGTCGTCCGAAGCGCACGGTAAAAGGAGACATGCGCATGGAACACTGCGAGGAACAATCCGCGGTTGCCCTCTGTCAAAAACCGCAACGCGGCCACCCCATCCAATGCCATTCTTCGAAGCAGGATGAGCCACCAAAAACGCCGGTGGTCATTCTTCAGCAACAAGAAGAGGTTGTTTCTGAAGTTGAGATATGTCTTGAATGGATTGACCTTTTGAAGGGTTCCCCCTCCCAAGTGAAAAACCACAGATTCACTGCAACAACCCACACGATGTCCTCGGTTTTTCAGCCTCCAACACAAATCAATTTCCTCCATGTGTGCGAAGAAATCGGGGTCCAATCCGCCCACCGCGCGGTAGGCATCCGCTCTGATGAACAAAGCAGCTCCAGAAGCCCAGAAAACCTCGCGGTTGTCATCGTATTGGCCAACATCCGTTTCAAACACTTCAAACATTCGGCCTGCACAGAATGCAAATCCATCGCGGTCCAGGAATCCACCTGCAGCTCCGGCATATTCAAACAACTCTGCATCCAAGTCATTTCGGATCTTGGGCTGGCATGCCGCGAAATCATCCGATTCCATCATCCTCAAAACCGGAGGAATCCAATGGGCTGAGACCCGAACATCCGAGTTGAGCAGGACGAAGTAGCGCGCTTGTATTTGGGCCAAACCAGCATTATACCCCCCCGCAAAACCTTTGTTTTCATCCAATTGAATCCAAACTACGCTCGGAAAAGAAGAGGCAACCCAAGTGCCGGAATCATCCGTGCTGCCATTGTCGATGACCACAATCTGGGCATCGGCACTGTGTTCCACCACGGAGGGAAGGTAGGTTTCCAAATGCCGGCGGCCATTCCAATTGAGAATGCAAACGGCCACATGGGCGAGGGAGTCAGTCATCAGCGCGGGTTGAAAAAGAGATCCTCGGGCTCTTCCCGCGAGTAGGTATCCCTGGGATTGAGCCGGTTGGTTTGGCTCTCCGATACGCGCAACTTGTTCTCCCGGTTGCGCAAGATGTGCAGCCAGTCCCCATTTTGGGTCTCACCGATGATGTCAGAGTGAAGGATCTCGAAGCACTCCGCAACAGCATGCGGGGCGTAAAAAAGGAAACGTCGGTCCGTGAACTGCCCTGCGCGGTGATAGTGCCAAATCTCATAAGGGTAGTAGTTCGTATCGTGGTGGCGCTGCACCCGGGTATGTGGAGGTCCGTACTTCAGGTAAACGTACCCCATGTCCGTATCTGCCCCCATGCCTTTTCGACAAGCGCCGAATTGATCGTTCACGTATGCAATGCGTTTGCAATAGTCAAGCCAAGCAGCCTGGGGATTCTCTGGCGACCGCTCACGCCAAAAATGGGTGAGGAATGACTGCATTTGGCCTAAATCCGCGGTGGGCAAAACCCACTGAATCGTACGCTGCTCAGAACCCTGCGCCAACGGCATGTGGTCCATCAGGTGTCGGAGCAGGGTATCCTGGTTTGTGAAGGACAGCGCAAAGTCAAGGGGCTGCTCGTTGATCCCCGCCTCCTGCATCGAAGCCACGGCTTGGACCAGAGCCCGGCTCTCCGCCCACACTGCACCCGATGGTCCTGCTGCTTCTGCCACCACATGGTAATTGCCGGGTTGCAAGGCCAAATCCCCCCAAGGCAGCCATTCGAAATAGGGCACAATGTTCGCGATAGATTTGCGGATGAAACGCTCGCTTCCCTTCAAAACAGATCCTTCTGAGTCCTCAATCCTGAGCTTCAGCAAAAACAGAGAGTCGGGCATGTCCCCGAGTCCGTACCATTCGCCGTAACAACGTAGGTTGGGGGTCTCCAAGGGGATGCGGTTGTCTACCCAGGGCAACAGTTCCAGCCCCGAACGGGACAAAGAGGATGGACTTCCGGGGTCAACCTCCGCGGAGGCCGAAGCAGCCACCAACATCAAATCGCTGCCTCGGATTCCCTCAGCACGCCCCATGTTCAGCTCTTGTTTGATTTCAATGGGCCGGGCCCCAGTGTCGACCAGATCTTGCAGTTGCAAGGTCACGCGCATGGGCAGAGGTTCAACAGGTAGGCGTTCGATGTGGTACTGACGACTGTCGCAACCGGATTGCGAATCAGGAAACCCAGACCCAGTCACGACCAATTTGGTGCCGCCTACCAACTGACCGCCACTTTCCAGAATGACCTGGAGCTGAACCCGGTTCCGAACCCCTTCCTCACAAGTTTCCCACCCAAATACACAACCTGACCACGCCAACTCCACCTCGATGTACGGACCATCCTGGCTTTCGAACCGAAGCACTTGAACGGCCACCTCACGGGCCAGTTGTGAATGAACTGTGGGGGTGAAAAGGGCAACGCATCCCCAAGCCGCCAAGAATTTATGCCAAACCATGTTTCAAAGGTATCCTGAAAGGAGTACATTGTGGCAGATGATTCGGGGTCAACTTGTTGCCACCTGGGGATTGCTCTGCTGTCTATTGGGCAGTGGAATTGCGTCGCGTGCTACCCACCTGCTCGGGGGGGAGCTCACCTACACCTTCATAGGATTCACCACCACGGGGCAAGCGCAATACACCCTGCGATGCTACATTTATCGGGATTGCAGTTCAGCCAATGTGAATGGGACGGGCTTTGACTTGAGCATTCCCATCGCTGTTTACCAAGGCAACCAATTGGTCACAACAGCAACCGCCCCGTTCAATGCCTCCTTGGTGGAGTCCATCGTGCCCCTAGATCCCAACAGTTGTGCTGAACTACCGCCTGACTTGTGCATCGAACGTGCAACTTATGTCACCACGGTGGCCCTGGCTCCTTCGGCGGCACCTTATGTCTTGAGCCACCAGCGCTGCTGCCGTTCT
>JBIKTK010000080.1:0-5873 GCA_044348125.1 Flavobacteriales bacterium
CGTCCAGGACGAGGCGCAACAGAAGCTCGATGTTTTTGCCGATCGCACCTTCCTCAGGATCTTGTCCGCGGGCAAGTCCGTGGCTGGCATCGGTTCCGAAGAACGGGAGGACCCCGTCATCTGCAACGAGGAGGGCCGTGAAGGGAAGTACATCGTCTTACTCGACCCCCTCGATGGAAGCTCCAACATCGACGTCAACGTCAGCATCGGCACCATCTTCAGCATCCTGCGGCGAACCACTCCACTGGGTGAACCTCTGACTTTCAATGACTTCATGCAACCTGGAAGCGCCCAAGTGGCGGCGGGATACATATTATACGGGTCCTCCACCATGCTGGTCTACACCACGGGACATGGTGTCAATGGGTTCACACTGGATCCAGCGGTCGGGGAGTTCTTTCTGTCCCACCCAGCCATGACCTTTCCTGCCGAGGGTCCCACGTATGCGGTGAACGACACCCTCCTCCCCGAAACGGCCCCTGCCGTCCAAGCCTACATCGCCCATTGCCGTACCGTTCCGGGAGCGCGTGCACGCTACATCGGCTCCTTGGTGGCCGATTTCCACCGCAACCTCATCCACGGCGGAATTTATTTGTATCCATCGCTCCAGACCAAACCCCAAGGGAAGCTCCGATTGCTGTACGAATGTGCTCCCTTGGCCTTCATCGCCGAAGAAGCGGGAGGGCTCGCAGAGGATGACCAGGGCCGCATCCTGGACCGGGTTCCTTCAGCGCTCCATGAGCGGTCGCCCTTGTACATCGGACAGCGCAGCTCCGTCGAGTTGTTGCGCCAATTCCGGGAGGCCGCCACGAACTAAGGCAAGGCGAACCGCCCTAACTTCGCGGCCATGCGGCCCCATGAGCTCCTCGATCGGTACGACCTAGACCCCCGGACCGAAGCCCTGCGCTCAGCACTGGCCCCGCCCCAAGCCCGGGTAGAACTGAAGGGCATCGTCGGATCTGCCACGGCATTGGTGGCTGCGAACGTGATGTTGGGGCCCGGGGAACTGCGCCCCGCCCCGGGCAAACCCGGGCGAAACAGCGAGGGACAACGCATTCGGGGAAACCACCTCTTCGTCTTGGACGACAAGGAAGCTGCCGCATACTTCCTGAATGACCTCGAGCAAGTACTTGACAATCAAGTTAAACCGCTGTTTTTTCCTCGGTCCGCACGCGTCCCTTACCAAGAGGAAGTGACCGAGAATGCGAACATCGCCATGCGTGCCGAGGTTCTGCACGAGATCCAGCGCGACCGGGGTGGCCTCGCGGTGGTGACCTACCCGGAGGCACTTTCGGAACGGGTCATCAGCCGCCAGGAGCTGGAAAGCTCAACCTTCACCCTCCAGGTCGGAGAAAAATACACCTCCGATTTTCTGGACGAGGTGTTCATTGAATACGGATTCGAGAAGGTCGACTTTGTTTACGAACCGGGTCAGTACGCCGTAAGGGGCGGCATCGTGGACATCTTTTCCTTCTCATTTGAACACCCCTACCGGTTGGAGTTTTTCGGGGATGAGCTGGAGAGCATTCGGAAGTTTGACCCCGTCAACCAATTGAGCATCAGCAAGATGACTCGGGCTGTGGTGGTGCCCAACATCCAAGACAAGGAACTTCATACCACGGTGGAACCCTTCTTTGCCTTCCTGCCAGTGGATACGGTGGTCTGGATGGTGGACGTGGCGAGGTGCCAAGTGGGGCTTGAGAAGGCCCTGGAGAAGGCCCAGACGGCCTTCGCAAGGGTCACTGCATCCTCTCCCCTGAAACACAGTCCCCCTGAGGAACTGTACCTCGATCCTTCTGGCCTCAACGCACTCCTTGCCCCCTTCCGCGTGGTCGAATTCGGAGGGAGCAACCTGCCCCCAGACCGGACCATCTTGACCTTTGACATGCTCCCGCAGCCGAGCTTCAACAAGAATTTCGACCTGATTTCATCGAATTTGGCCGCCAACCACCGCCAGGGGTACCTGAATGTCCTGGTCGCAGGCCAAGCCACCCAGTTGGAGCGCCTCCACGACATCTTCACCGACCGGGGGGAGGAGGTGCCGCACCACCCCATCGCCCTGGAGTTGAGCGCTGGATTCGTGGACAAGGATGCCCGCATCCTGGTTTACACCGATCACCAACTCTTCGAACGGTACCACCGCTTCAAACTCAAGGAGCACTTCAAACAGAACAAGCAAGCACTGACTATCAAGGAGTTGCTTGCCCTCGAGCCGGGGGATTACGTGGTGCACATCGACCACGGCATCGGTCAGTTTGGGGGTTTGCAGAAGATTGAGGTGAACGGGAAGGAGCAGGAGGCCATTCGTTTGGCCTACAAAGGCGGTGATGTCCTGTACGTGAGCATTCACTCGCTGCATCGGATCGCGAAGTATACCTCGCGCGAAGGGGTGGCCCCCAAGGTGAGCAAGCTGGGGTCCGGGGCCTGGCAAGCGACCAAGGCCAGCACGAAGACCCGGGTGAAGGCGCTGGCTTTCGACCTTTTGCAACTGTATGCGCGGCGGAAAACCACGCCCGGTCATGCTTTTCCGCCGGATGGCTACCTGCAGCATGCGCTCGAAGCCGGGTTCCTGTTCGAGGATACGCCGGACCAACACGCTGCTTGCGAGGCGGTGAAACGGGACATGGAGAAGCCGTCGCCCATGGACCGCTTGGTATGCGGGGATGTGGGCTTCGGGAAAACCGAAGTCGCCATTCGGGCGGCGTTCAAGGCGGCCACGGATGGGAAGCAGGTCGCGGTGCTCGTGCCTACGACCATCCTCAGCATGCAGCACTACCGGAGTTTCGGTCGCCGGTTGCACGATTTTCCGGTCACGGTGGACTACATCAACCGGTTCAAAACGGGGAAAGCGCTCTCGGAAACCCTGAGCAAGGTGGCCGAGGGCAAGGTGGACATCTTGATTGGGACGCACGCTATCTTGGGTTCCAAGCTGAAATTCAAGGACTTGGGCCTGTTGGTGATCGACGAGGAACAGAAATTTGGGGTGGGGGCGAAGGACAAGTTGAAGACCCTGCGCGCCCAAGTTGACACGCTGACGCTGACGGCCACGCCCATCCCCCGGACGCTGCAGTTCAGCCTCATGGGCGCACGCGACCTGTCGGTGATTTCGACCCCGCCGCCCAACCGGCAACCCGTGGAGACGACCTTGGCCCCGTTCGATGAGGGCCTCATCCGGGACGCCATCTCCTACGAGGTCAGCCGGGGCGGCCAGGTGTTTTTCGTGCACAACCGGGTCCAGAACATCGCCGAAATGGCCGGCATGATCCAGCGGTTGCTCCCAGACGTGCGCATCGGCATCGGTCATGGCCAAATGGAGGGCAAACAGCTCGAGGAGGTCATGGCGCGCTTCATCGAGGGCAGCTTCGATGTCCTCATCGCCACCACCATCATCGAATCCGGCATCGACATCTCGAATGCGAACACGATGATCATCCATGAAGCACACCACTTCGGACTCAGTGATTTGCACCAGTTGCGGGGACGTGTGGGCCGGTCCAACAAGAAGGCCTTCTGCTACCTGCTGGCCCCTCCACTCCACCTGCTGCCCGACGAAAGCCGGAAGCGGCTACAGGCCATCGAGCAGTTCAGCGACCTCGGAAGTGGCATCCAAATCGCCATGCGCGACCTCGACATCCGGGGAGCGGGCGACCTGTTGGGCGGGGAGCAGAGTGGGTTCATTTCCGAACTCGGCTTCGACATGTACCAAAAAATCCTCGCAGAGGCCGTTCAGGAGCTCAAGGATGAGGAGTTTGCAGCCGTTTTCCAAGAGGAACGACGGGCGGGGCGTCGGTATGTCCAAGAGGCCGTTTTGGAGACGGATTTTGCCTTGCTGATTCCCGACTCCTATGTCAGCGACATCCCTGAGCGCATCGCGTTGTACCGGGAATTGGACGAATTGGACAAGGAGGAAGACCTCGAGGCATTCAAGGCAAGGCTGGAGGACCGCTTCGGCCCCTTGCCCGAGGAGGCAGAAGGCCTGATCGATACCATCCGCATCCGATGGATTGCAGAATACCTGGGGATGGAAAAGGTGGTCCTGAAGTCGGACAAGATGATCACGGCCTTTGTATCGGATGCCGACAGTCCATTCTACGCTGGTCCCGTCTTCCAGCGCATCCTCGACTACCTCAAGGAACATCCTAAAAAAGCCCAGATGTACCAGCGGAATGGCGGATTGCGCATGTCTTTCGACGCCGTTACATCGCCCCACCAGGCCCTGCACATCCTCGAGGACATCGCAGGCCTTTCTGCCTCGGAAGCAGCTCCAGAAGCAGCCCAATCTGCTGCGCATTGAGCGCACAAGAGGTCTTGTTCACACCTTAGCCCAAGCATCCCCATGGATTCTCTTTCCCAACACCCTGGTTTGTTGACCGCCTTCGGCATCGGTATCGCTTTGCTGCTTGCGCTGGACCTCGGCCTATTCAACCGGCGCAGCCACGCCATCACCAACCGCCAGGCCCTGAGCTGGACGGCCGTCTGGATCGGGTTTGCGATGGGGTTCAGCGCGTTGATTTACCAAACCATGGGGGTGGAGTCCTTTGCGCAGTTCCAAAGCGCTTATTGGATCGAAAAGGCCCTGTCTGTGGACAACCTTTTTGTGTTCATCCTCGTGTTCCATTTCTTCAATGTCTCGGAGAACCTGCAACACAAGGTGCTGTTCTACGGCATCTTGGGGGCCATCTTGCTCCGGGCCGTATTCATCTTCAGTGGGGTGGAGTTGATTCGAATGACCTACCTGCCCGCCTTCGAATTCATGGGTCATGCATTAGAAATCAACGTTTTGCTGACTGTTTTTGGGTTGGTTTTGGTGGTGGCGGGTTGGAAGGCTTGGTTCGCCACCACCCAAGATGACGGTGAAAAAGACTTCGCCAAGAGCCCCGGAGCCCGCGCAGTGCATGCGCTGTTTCGCGTCTCGGAACACTACGACGGAGACCGATTTTTCACCCGGGAAAATGGGGTGCGCATCGCCACGCCGTTGCTGGTGGTGGTGGCAGTGGTGGAGTTCACGGACCTGCTGTTTGCCATTGACTCCATACCGGCCATCTTCGCCATCGCGCCCAACGATCCGTTCATCCTGTACACCTCCAACATCTTTGCCATCTTGGGCCTCCGATCGCTGTACTTCCTGCTGGCCAATTCGAAAGACCGGTTCTCCAAGCTCAAGTATGGCCTCGCCATCATCCTGGCGTTCATCGGGTTCAAGATGGTTCTTTCGCCCGTCTTCCACGTGCCCACGCCCGTGAGCCTCGCGGTGGTCGGTGGGGTGCTGGCCGTGTCGGTGGCGGCTTCCTTGCTTTCTGCCCGCACGGGTGCAGCAGGAGCCGGCGGTCAGCGTCTCTAAGGCGGTCAGCGCCCGGATTGAGGTCAGCGTCTCGAAGGCGGTCAGCGCCCGGATTGAGTTTCCTCCCGGGCAAAGGGCGAGCAACGCCAACCGCGCTCCTGGAGCAGGGCCAGGACCCCCGTCGGGCCCGATAGGTGACCCGCCCCAACCGCAACAAAAACCGTTCCCTCGGCCGCGAGGGCCTCGATTTGGGGGATCCAAGCCCGGTTTCGGTCTTCCAACAAGGCCTTCTCCAGGCCCGGAAAGTCGGTTTCCATGCCGTCGCTCATGAATGCATGCAGAGAATCCAAGCGCTCATGAGCATAGAGGTGGGCCATTTTTTCAAACTCCATGAGTCCCCAAACATCTGGGCCATCGAACATCTTCAATTGCTGCTCGATGGGGATTTGGGAGAGAAGATTGAGCTGAAATTCAGCCGTTTCAAATCCGTGCAACGCGCACTTCTTCTTGCGGGCATATCGGTACAGCGCGCGGTCCACTTCTGAGGCGGGATCCAAGGCCATGGCCAGGACGGCCGGTGCCATGAAGATGG